>CAMNNV010000014.1 GCA_946546075.1 uncultured Bacillota bacterium
TCATCTCTGTTGCTGCCTCAAGGCTTGCTGCATTCAGGTCCGGCATCTTAGTTTTAGCGATCTCTTCAGCCTGTGCATAAGTAATCGTAGCTACTTTTGTCTTGTTAGGCTCACCTGATGCTGTTTCAAGACCTGCTGCCTTCTTGAGCAGTACTGCTGCAGGTGGAGTCTTCGTGATGAATGAGAATGAGTGATCTGCGTATACTGTGATAACGACAGGGATGATCATTCCCATCTGATCCTGAGTCCTTGCATTGAACTGCTTACAGAAGTCCATGATGTTTACACCGTGCTGACCGAGAGCCGGACCAACTGGTGGTGCAGGATTGGCATTGCCGGCAGGAATCTGAAGTTTGATATAACCTTCAATCTTCTTAGCCATTTCATATCTCCTTTCTTAAGATTCCCATACAGGGTCGAGTTTATGAATACCGCTAGATCTTATCGACCTGAGCGAAATCGAGTTCTACTGGTGTATCTCTACCGAACATCGATACCTTGGCGCGCAGAGTCTGTTTCTCCATGTTGACTTCCTCTACTTCACCCATAAAGTTCTCGAAAGGTCCGTTGATAACTCTTACTGTATCTCCAACCTTGACATCGAGATCGATGTAGATCTTCTCGATGCCCATCCTTCTCACTTCTTCGACTGTGAGAGGGATCGGATCTGAGCCGTGACCTACGAATCCCGTTACACCCTGCGTATTTCTGACGAGATACCAGGATTCATTCGTAACGATCATCTTGACCAGAACGTAACCCGGGAACATTTTGCGTGTCTTGACCTTACGCTGTCCGTTCTTGACCTCTACTCTGTCTTCGGTAGGGACAACTACGTCCAGGATAAGATCCTGCATGCCTCTGTTCTCTACGATCTTCTCAATATTTACTTTTACCTTGTTCTCGTGGCCTGAATAAGTATGGACGACATACCATCTGGCTTCTCCGTCACCTCTAAGTCCTTCCAGGCTGTCAAGATCAAGCTTCTTTGTTTCGTTTTCTGACATGATATAACCCCTTCAACTTAGAAACAAATCGCTCTGATAGCTGCAAGTACTCCGGAATCCACTGCCCAGAAAGCAAGTGCGAATGCGACACATGTTGCAAGTACTACTACAGTATATGAGCCGAGTTCCTTCTTCGTAGGCCATACGACTTTTTTCATTTCGAGTCTTACGCCCTTGAAGTATTCCTTCATGCCGGCGAACATACCTTTTGAGTCCTTCTTCTTGCCCCTTGAGTTGGCAACGGATTTCGTCCTCTTCGCTATGCTCGTTCTGTTTTTTTCATTTGATTTTGACTGCTTAGCCATATTGATCTCCCTACTTAGTCTCCTTGTGAAGAGTATGCTTCTTGCAGAACTTGCAGTACTTCATCAGTTCGATACGATCAGGGTTGTTCTTCTTTTCTTTCATTGTGTTGTAGTTTCTCTGTTTACACTCTGTGCAAGCCAGTATCACCTTTACTCTCATGGTGTTTCCTCCGTTTAACCTAAAATTAAGAGCATCATAAAGACTGCTCTTTTTTTCATTTTCATAAAGTCGCTAGATAATTGTATATTAACCCATATGCAAAGTCAAGAATTTTTATCAGCTCTTTTGCAGTCTAATTTGGTTTGTTGCGTTTTTTGTTACGCTTTTTCTTCTTCTTCTTGTTTTTCTTCTTACGTTTGATTCTCTGTACTTCTTTCGTGCTTACCGCAGGGATCTTCTCTTCGGATGATACGATCTCCTCCGGCGGCATCTCGATCCCCTGAAGTACGCTGTCGCTGCCGACTCTGGCGCTTGCCCTGTATACGTCCACAAGAACGCTCGGGTCGGGGCTGACATATTCACGAGCCATCGAAAGAGCATGCTCCGGACATTCCTCTACGCACTCACCGCAGACGAGACACTTCATTCTGTCTATCATGATGCGGGACTGGCTCCTGTCAGGTTTTATGGCTCCCGACGGACATCTCCTGCCGCACAGTCTGCAAAGTGTGCACGCTTCCTCATCGATCACGATGCTCCCTCTCGATGCTTTCGAAAGCTTCAGTCCCCCTTCGGGATACTTGCTTGTCTCAGGTTCAGCGAAAAGAGAATTCATAAGGCTCTTGCCGATTTTCATCACGCCCATATCTTCACACCTACCTTTCTTTGAGACAACTGTCGATGCCAAGTGTCAGTCTTATGAGAGCTTCGTTCTCGAGGGTCACGTTTTCTAATCGGTCCATGATCTTCTGATTGGACTCCCCAGCCGTCCTCACGCCGATCTCATCGAGGAAGGCAGATCCGCTGCCGCTGATATAAAAAGTGTCCACGCCATCCGGCTGTTCGATCTTCGCGATCCACTCGCCGTTTATCCCCGCAGGCATCTCAGATCTAATGCTTCCCTCCGGCATGTTCTCGACGGCCTTTCTGATCAGTTCTCCGGACTGTATCACCTCGCGGATCTTCACCATGCACCTTGCCAGGCAGTCACCGCCCGTCTCCGTCACCGGGACGAAATCGAGATTCCTGTACGCTCCGTACTCTCCCAGCATCCTTCTGTCGATGTCGACACCGGAACCCTTTGCACCAGGTCCGGTCACGCTGGAGCCCTGCGCCGCCTCCTTTGCGAGAACACCTACGCCCCTCAGCCTTCTCTTCACCATCGAATCCTCTGCGATGATGCCCTTTATGGTCTCCGCTTTCTGCATGACCACGTTCAGCTCATCCAAAGATTCCTCGAGGATCTCAGGATCGAGGCTTTTTCTTACTCCGCCGGGCACGCACATAGACAGGATCATTCTGTTTCCCGTCAGATCATCGAGGATCTCAAGGATCTTCTCGCGCTCTGTCCAGCACATCATCGAAAGGCTGTCGAAATTCAGTGTCTCAGCGATCGCTGCGAGCCTTAGGAGATTCTCCTGCATCATAGACAGTTCCATGAGTATCGTCCTTATGTACTGCGCCTTCTCCGGGATCACGACTTCTGCCGCTCCCTCCAGTGCAGTACACATGGCAACACTGTTACCGAAACCTCCTGTGCCGTACATTCTTTCAGCGGCATAGACCAGCTGTCTGTAGTCTTTTACCTCTGAAAGCTGCAGGAACCTGGACGTGTATTCCGTTGTTTCAAACATGCTTTTATTCATGGTCCTATGCTGTCTCCTCGCCCTCCGGCGTTCCTTTGTTCGTGTCGTTTCCCGTTATCTCCATGAGCGCATCGATAATGCTCTCAGGTCTTACTGCACATCCTGCTACATAGAGGTCCACAGGGATCACGCTGTCCGCTCCGGAAAGAATGCCCTTGGAACCATCGAACAATCCTCCCGTGCATGCGCATACACCTGCCGCGACGACCTTGCAGTCCGGTCTCGTCTGCTCGTAAACTTCAATCAGTCCACGTTTTGCTTCTTCATCCAGCAGCCCTGTCACCAGCAGTACGTCTGCATAAGAAGGGTTGCCTGTGTTTCTGAATCCCAGTCTTTCGATATCCCAACCGGGAGATAAGCATGCGATGTACTCTGCATTGCAGCCGTCGCATCCGCTTCCGTCAAAATGGAATACCCAGTTTGAATTCACTTTGAGGGATTTTAATCCGGGTATCTTGAATCTATCTTTGATCTTTGCCACAGATCTCACTTCCCTTCCTATATTATTATGTAGATAATCACAAGATTGACTATACCTATTACGAATGCCCACAGCCATGCTGACTTGAAGGCTCTCCTTCCGTCCGCTGCAGGCTCTATGTTCTCGATGATGCCCTGGAGCACTGCCGTAAGTACAGTGCAGACAACGCCTACCGCCGTCATGAGCAGCGTCCCGTTCGCAAAGAACAGGTATGTGATCGAGTAAAGCACGGTTTTCTCATACCAGGATCCGATCTCACAGATCGCAGCATCTTTTCGGTCAAATGCATCGGCGATACTGTTCATATCTTTCTGATACATCGCATGCGGCATCCTGTACTCGAAGCTTGACCTTCTCAGTTTACCGCACGGTATGAGCATATACCCTGCGAAAAGGCCGAGAAGTGGAAGGAATGCCACAGGGCCTGACATGGCCAGATCCTTGACATCGAAGCTTCCGCATCTGACGTAGAAGCCGATCGCCACCATGAACATCATCGGTGCGGCGGCTACCATCTCTCTTGCCAGTCTGTCTGCTCCCAGGCGCGAATAATACGTTCCCGAAACGCTGGCTGCGATCACCATGAATATGATGCCGAGGCCGAGACATGCGATCGTCATGAGCAGGTCCATTCCGGCATAGAAGAGAACTCCTGCCAGCACGTTGAAAAACAGGCTGACCTTGACGTAATAGCCCTGGATACCGCTGTTTTCACCTCTGCCCTTCTGGAGCAGCGCGATACAGTCTGAGATCGGCTGGGTGATATCTCCCCCGTCTCTTCCCTGGGCTCTCGCGGATATTTTTCTCGTGATACCTGTGAGTATCGCACCTGCGAATGGTGCAAACACTATAAATGCTAAAACGGATAATATCGTCTTGATTATCATTGCAGCACACCTCCCAGAAGACCTGCGAGATTTACCGCAGTAAATCCTATGCATATCACCACGATGACAACAGAAAGGATATTACATATTACCTGTGCCTTGATGGTGGATTTGCTCTTTCTCAGCATCTCACTCGTCTCTTCATCCGTATGCATGCCCCTGTCCTTTGATCCGGCCTTCGCCTCTGTCCCTTTATATACAGGGTACGCAGCGAGTGCTACGGCAAGTGCTATCACGACGGAATCGAGAATATTGTCCGAGAGGTTCGCAGCTGCAGACATGCCTCCGAAAAGTTCCTCCATATAAGGGACGACCATATACATAGAGATGAACGGAAGTCCGATGATGGAAATGATCAGAAGCCATGCGTTGGCCTTGAACGGGCTGACTTCCTTGAAGACGAGAGGTTCGATGCCCTGGGTCACAGCCTCATCGATCAGGCTTCCCAGCCATCTCGTCCAGTAAAGGATCGCTATGGCACCACTGAAGCACATGATCATCACGAGGATGATATTTCCTGTATCGACGATAGATGCCAGAGATTCTCTCTGGAGCAGCACGATCGCAAAAGGTGCCGCCATCATGACGATCACGCCCATGACCACATCTGTTCTGAGCTTCTTGGATTCGGTACCTGTAAGAAGAAGCGGCTTCGCGATGCTGTGGAACATGATGAGTATCACAGCTGCCCATACCGATTCTGAAGTACCTATGCCGGCACACATGATCACAAGACCCATGATGGAGCTCGTGGAATCTGCCAGCATCTTTCTTGAGCTTACTTCCGTGACCGCATTCAGCGATGAAATGAAGAATGTAAGTCCGCCTCCTACGATAGCCATCAGTCCTGCGAAATTGGATACGCCCATGGCAGGAGACATTTTGATCACGAGGATCGCACCACTGTTTACCAGAGTCACCGCCTGGATAAGAGAGGCTGTCCCTGCACTGGTCTTATACTCATGAGAAAGCCATCCCTGGAACGGGATCTGCATGGATCTTGCCATACCTGCGAGCACGATGAAAACGCAGGCCGTAGAGATCATGTCCGCGTAGATCGTATCGATAAGGTAGAGCGTCGTCAGGCATACCGTTTCAAAAATGAGTCCGCTAATGATGATGCCTGCAAGGAAACCTATCCCTGCAAGACTGTTGATCAATAACATTCTCGATGCGCACTCATCTGCCTGGTTCCTGTCATGCACCACGATGTCATAGGCGCATACGGTGATGATCGTCCAGAACATGTACATCCACAGAAGGTCATCAGAAAGCACCATACCATCAACTGCGAGAATGGATATCAGAAGGCTCACACGTCCTCCGGTGCGCCAGCAGATGATCCCTCCCATGAGACCGGTGATGAGTATCATGATCACAGCGAACCAGTCCAGATCCAGAGTCGCTGCATACTCCAGCCCGCTGCCTATATTGATATCGAACCACAAGAGCCCTGCGATCTGTATAGCACTGGCAAGAATGGCGATTATGTTTCTATCTTTTACAGCAAAAAATCCCATGACAACAGCTGCTGCCACAGTTATTACGCATACCGTCCAGAAAGCACTGCTCTCACTGAGCAGTACGATCATATTCCCTTTTATTCCGTGAAAGACAGCAAATGCAACAGAAAGGAGAGCGATGAGTCCGCCTCCTGCTTTGATATAAAATGTGCTGTCTCTTTTTATTGATTTGGCTTTATCCATTATTGTCCTCCCGCAGATTTTGCGGATCTACCAGGTCTCCTTATCATCAAAATGCCATCTATAATTCACGTCTGCCCTCTACTGCCTTGAGAAGCGTGACTTCATCGGCATATTCCAGATCCCCGCCTACAGGTATGCCGTGTGCGATACGCGACACCTTGATGCCTGAAGGCTTGATGAGTCTTGCGATATACATAGCCGTCGCCTCCCCTTCGATCGTAGGGTTCGTTGCAATGATCAGTTCTTTGATATCATCCTGCTGCAGTCTGACAATCAGACTTCTGAGATTGATATCTTCCGGCCCGATCCCATCCATAGGAGAGATCGCACCTCCCAGAACGTGGTACATCCCCCTGTATTCCTTGATCTTCTCCATGGCCGCCACATCTCTCGGGCTTTCGACCACGCATATGACGGATCTGTCTCTCGTATCATCTGTACATATGCTGCATGGATCCACATCCGTGAGGTTGCCGCAGACGGAACAGTATTTCATGGTCTGCTTGGCTTCTCTGATGGAATCAGACAACCTAAAAGCATCCTTGTCATCCATGGACAGGATGTGGAATGCAAGCCTCTGGGCAGTCTTGTTTCCTACGCCGGGAAGCCTTGCCAGTTCATTGATCAACTTTCCAAGGGGTCTTGGGTACTGTCTCATGACTTAGAGTCCCGGGATACCAAGCCCTGCTGTGAACTTGCTCATCTCACCCTGAGAGATCTCTTCCATCTGCCTCAGAGCTTCATTTGCTGCTACCAGCACCAGATCCTGGAGCATTTCTACATCATCAGGATCTACCACTTCAGGTTTTATCTGGATATCTTTGATCTCCTTAGCGCCGTTTACCGTTACTGTAACAGCACCGCCGCCTGAAGAAGCGCTCGTTTCCATCTCATTTATCTGAGCCTGGACCTCTTCCATCTGCTTCTGTACAGCCTGCATCTGGGCCATCTGCTTCTGCATGTTCCCGCCGCCGCTCTTAGGTCTTTTACCGGCTCTCATTCCTTTTCCCATTTGTTACCTCCAGCTTATATTTCTACTTTTATTCCTAAAATCTCTTCGGCTTTTCTGGCAGCTTCCTTCCTGTGATCTGTGCTGCCGGAAGCACTTCCTCCTGCAGTGCGCACTCTCATGTGACGCTTTCTGCCATCGGTATGTGCTGCCACGAGTCTTTCTATCAGATCTCTGTTGTTCTCCGCCATCTTCTCCTGATATTCTCTCGACACGAGAAGATCGAAAGAACTCTCGCTGATGTCCGTAAGGCTGCCGTCGGTTGCCAGCACATAGAAGCTTCCCTTGCCTGCCTCCACATCATCGAACACGGCTCTCCATACGCCTTCCAGATCGTATCCTGTCACCTTGGGAGCAGGCTCTTCCTCCTGCTGCACCGCTTCATCAGCACGGGGCTCTTCCTGCAAAACTTCCGCAGGTTCTTCCTTCGCTGCAGGTTCTTCCTTCTGCGCAGGTGTTTCTCTCAGCACCTCCTGCTTCGGAGCCGCAGGCCTTCTCTTTATCATGGCTTCCGGACCCTGTTCCGAACGCCCTGATGAAAGTTTGACGATGGCGATCTCGAGAAGTATGCGCGGCTGAGAAGATCTCTTCGATTCATTATGAGTCCTGCTCAGTTCCTCCAGCGCCTCATTGATCTCCGAAAGCTCCAGCGCATCGCTCTGCCTTCTGATCCTGTCTATGTTCTCGGCTGACATATTGATCAGGTCCTGAGGATCTTTGATGAATCTCGTCATCAGAAGATTCCTGTAATGATTCAGCCAGCCCTGTGTGAACTGTATCACATCCTTGCCGTCTTCCAGAACTTCCGAAAGAAGCAGCAGAGCCTCTGCCGTCTTGCCCTTTCGTACGAATTCTGTCATTCGGATGAATGTCTCTTCTCCGGATATCCCCAGAAATTCCAGGACGCTGTCTGCATCGATCTGCACCTGCCCTCCTGCGATACACTGATCCAGGATGCTCAGGCCGTCTCTGACAGAACCATCCGCATTGGCTGCAATGATCCTGAGAGCTTCCTCGGAGACATCGATACCCTTTCTGGCGCATATATCCGCCATACCTCGGATGAGCGTCTTCTCGGGCACCCTTTTGAAATCCAGCCTCATGCATCTCGAGAGGATCGTCGCCGGGAGTTTGCCGGGATCCGTTGTGGCAAGTATGAACGTGACATATTCCGGCGGTTCTTCAAGGGTCTTCAGAAGAGCATTGAAAGCGCCCGTAGAAAGCATATGCACTTCATCTATGATATAGACTTTTTTCCTGCCTGCTGCAGGCGGGTACTTGACGCTCTCGCGCAGTTCCCTGATGTTATCTACGCCGTTGTTGGAGGCTGCATCGATCTCCACCACATCCAGATACGTTCCTTCTTTGATGGCTCTGCATGCATCGCATACGCCGCAGGGCTTCTCCCCTTCGGAAGTACAGTTGAGTCCCTTTGCCAGCAGTCTCGCCGTCGTTGTCTTGCCTGTGCCTCTCGTACCGCAGAACAGATAGGCGTGACTCGTGCTGTCCGTCCTTATCTGATTGCTGAGAATACGTACTATATGTTCCTGCCCCAGCATCTCGCTGAACACTTCAGGTCTGTATTCACGATATAGAGCTTTGTACATATAAAGGGCACCTCCACATACAACTTGCCCTTTGAATGCCCTGCATGCGTTGGAGAAGGCTGATCTGCGGCACATAAGAGCTTCCGCTTATTGCTGCTTCCTTCCGGACCTGACAAGGTTCACGGTGTCCTATTGCGCAGGACCCAAACCATGCATGCAGAGCCATCAAAGGGCAAATTGATACTAAACAATTATATTCTCTCTTATCAGTCCAGTCAAGACATGATGCTTTCTCACGCCTGTAAATTATATCACACTTTCGCCACAATGATTACCATATATGATGTAGGATACGACTTATTTTTTGTCAGTATCTTTTACTCACAAACGAATAATTATTCATTTGTGAATTGCGAATAGTCTGACTATTCATTATTGCATATTCTTCCCGACTCGACGTCTTAAAGCCGTTGGAATTACACGCATTCCGGATATTGCCCGTTGGCATATTCCTTGCTAATATTATAGGGTAGTCAAAACTTTCACATAAACAGAACTTTCAAGTAAGTTAGAACTCGTTTGTTTTCGAAAGAAAGGAAAGCCAGGCAGGATCCCTGCCGGCTGTAAAAGAAAAAATGGAAAAATACAATACTGAAAAATCAAAGGCTTTATATGAAGAATGTTGTAAGTACCTCGTTGACGGCGTAAGCAGTTCATTCCACGTTGCACCTTGCGAAGAATTCCCTATCGGCATGGTTAGCGGTAAAGGCGCAAGAATGTACGACGTAGACGGCAATGAATATATCGACTACATCGCTGGCTTTGGTCCTACGATCCTCGGATACGCTCCAAAAGTACTCAACGATGCTGTTATCGATCAGCTTGGCAGAGGTGTTCAGTTCTCAGCACCTACAGAACTGCTGTGCGCCCTTTCAAAGAAACTTACAGAGATTATCCCATGCGCTGAGATCGTTTCATACCAGAGTTCCGGTACAGAAGCTAACATGCACGCATGGCGTGTAGCAAGAGCTGCTACAGGCAAAATGAAGATCGTTAAGTTCGAAGGTCAGTATCACGGCTGGGCTGATGAGCAGAAGATCACCATCGGCGCAGACAGCACAGAGCAGCTTGGTGCAAGAGACAACATCAGCAGACTCTTCACTACTGCAGGTCAGAGACAGAGCACTACAGATGATATCATCCTGGCACCTTGGAATGATCTTGAAACACTGACTAAGATCGTTGAAGAGCAGAAGGATGAGATCGCTGCTATCCTGATGGAGCCATATATGTGTGACGAAGGCCCTATCCTCGGCAAAGAAGGATACCTGGAAGGCGTAAGAAAGCTCTGCGATGACAACAACGTACTGCTTATCTTCGACGAAGTAATCACTGGCTTCAGACTTTCACTGGGCGGCGCTCAGGAATACTTTGGAGTAACTCCTGATATCGGTATCTTCGGTAAGGCTATCGCAGGCGGCATTCCTCTTTCCATGATCGCTGGTAAGAAGAAGTACATGGAGCTCGTTCACCCATCAGGAACATTCAACGCTTCCCCTATTTCCGTTGCAGCTGCACTGGCAGTCATCGGCGAACTGGAGAAACCAGGCACTTACGAGAAGATCGATGCTCTGGGAACGAAGCTCGCAAACGCTTTCATCGAATGCGGAAAGAAGAACGGCATCAAGACTTATGCTAACCACCACAACGCGATCGTACAGTTCCAGTTCGGTATCGACAGAGCACCGGAAGACTGGAGAGACGTGCTGGATAACGTTGATTCCGATATGTATGACAAATTCTACAACCTTTGCAGAGACTACGGCGTAAGAATCACTTCAATGAGAGGAAGAATCTATCTTTCAACTGCTCATACTGAAGAAGACATCGACAGAACGATCGAAGTATTCGAGCACGTATTCCCTATGCTGAAGGAAGACTAACAGAATAAACAGGACCCCCCTGTTATCTGATTAGAATTAGAGTAGTTATTCAATTTTTCAGATATGTGATATAATAAGCCGCAGAGGGGCAAGGATCATCCTTCCATCTGCGGCTTATTTTAAGAAAAGGAGATACTGAATATGACAACTGCTGATTTATTTATGGATCATGACTTTATCATATCTGTGTTCGAGAGTTCGTATGACGGGATCTACCTCACCAATAAAGATGGCGTGACCCTCTATGTAAACAGCGCATACGAAAAGCTCGTAGGACTTCCCAGAGAGACTTTCGTTGGCAGAAGCATGGAAGATCTCATGAACGAAGGCCTTATGAATACTCACATAACAGAACGTGTCGTTGCTTCAGGCGATACGATCACAGAGACAGAGCTCCTGGCATCGGGACGTGAAGTCATCATAACGGGGAATCCCATCCGCAACGGCAGCGGAGAGATCATCGCCGTAATGACAAACGTTCGGGATATTTCAGAAATAATCAGCCTCGAGGAAGAGGCCCGCAGAAACAATGCTATCATGAATCTCTATAAAGAGACTTATCTTGGCGATGTAAACGAAAGCATCGTATGTGAAAGTCCTGAATCCATCAGGCTGTTCAACCTTGCACACAAAGTCGCAAAGCGCGACTCGACTATACTCATCACGGGCGAGACGGGAACAGGCAAAGAAGTCGTCGCCAAATACATCCACATGAACTCCCAGAGAAAAAACAAGGGATTCATCAAGATCAACTGCGGCGCCATCCCCGCCAACCTTCTCGAATCTGAGCTCTTCGGTTACGTGGGAGGAGCTTTTACCGGTGCAGACCCTAAGGGCAAGGCCGGTATGTTCGAACTGGCTCACGATGGCACCTTATTCCTGGATGAGATCGGAGAGCTTCCGCTCGAACTGCAGCCTGCACTGCTCCGTGCCGTGCAGGAAGGCGAGATCACGAGAGTAGGAAGCACGAAAACGAAAAAAGTAAACGTACGGATCATAACTGCCACGAACAGAGATCTTCGTCAGATGATCGCTGCAGGACAGTTCAGAGAAGATCTGTATTACAGACTCAATGTTATATCTCTGAGGACGCCTCCTCTCCGCAACAGGCGCGATGATATACCGGGTCTCGTAGACATGCTGGTAAAGCAGCTCAACGAAAAATACAACGAAAACAAGACGGTTGCTTCCGCATTCATCTTCCAGCTGATGTCCATGGACTGGCCGGGCAATATCAGAGAACTTCTCAACTTTGTCGAAAGGCAGTACATCATCAACGAAAGCGGCACACTTTCATCCATCGAGCACCTGGACTACGAAGCACAGGCGAACGAACTGAGCAAAGAAGAGAACTTCAATATGAACAAGATCGTCTGCTCCGTTGAAGCTTCCCTGATGAAATCCGCTCTGGAAAGATCCCCTAATACGAACGAAGCTGCAAAGCTTCTCGGTATAAGCCAGCCGACCTTCTCCAGAAAATACAACAAATATAAAGACATGGATCTTCTCTAGATCCTCGTTCGTACAAAGCAATGGACTCCCATCACAAGATGGGGGTTTATTATTGCCTTGTTTCACACAGTATAAAAGGGACTGCCGCTTGCCTGCGGGCAGTCCCTTAGATTCAAGTTCTGACTTTCGTTTGACTCATTCTATGATCAAACTATTTCTCCTCCAGGTATTCAGGTCTAGCATACTCACCATAGATGAGAGCTTCTCTTTCCTGTGAAGTAACGTGTGAGTACTCACTGTTTCTAACTGCGATAGCAAGGATGATACCGAGAACAGTCCATACGCCTACCATCATCCACTCCATGTGTCCCAGACCACCGGATGGTGAGATTGGAGTGTAGATCAGGCAGAACAGGAATGACAGGATGATTGCCATAACTGCTGTGAACTTGCCGCCAGGTGCCTTCCAAGGTCTCTCTGTATCTGGTTCCTTATCCTTAAGGATGTAGAATGAGATAGCAGCACACAGGTAAGCAACTACTACGCCGAATGAGGATGCATCTACGAACCAACCAAGAGCGTTCTTGCCAAGGAAGATGGATGCCAGTCCCAGAGCACCAACGATGATCAGTGCAGCTGTAGGTGAGTTGTACTTAGGGTGCAGTCTTCCGAATACAGGTGGAAGCATCTTAGCTCTAGCCATAGCGAACATGATCTTAGTAGCTCCGATGTACATTGCGTTCCATGAAGTGATGATTCCGCCGAGACCAGCGATGATAACGAATGTACCGAATATCTTTGAACCCATGCAGTATGAAGCGATATCAGCTACAGGAATGCTTGCAGCATCTCTGAATTCTGCAGGTGCGCCGAATGATGAACCGAGGATCATGAGGATGTACCATACAGCACCCAGGATGATAGCCAGCATTACCATGCTACCAGCCTGCTTGATAGGAATCTTCATATCTTCGATTGTCTGAGGGATAACGTCGAATCCAACGAACATTGCAGGAGCTGCCATCAGTACTACGAATATTCCGTTGAATCCATCCTGGAATGCAGGAATAGCATTAGCCATGTCACCAAGAGTAACTCCGCCGAAGAAGAAGATCAGGCCGCCGAGTACCAGCAGGATTGCTGCAGTAGTGTTTACGACTTTTGCGAACTTCATTCCGAGCCAGTTACATACGATAGTGAATACAGTACCGATCAATGCTACGATCAGCCAAGGAAGTGTTACATCGTAACCTTCGATTGAATAAAGAACATTTGCGTTCTCTGTCAGTACAGGGAACAGATACTCTACAGCAGTACCGAATGCCGGACCTTCCCAGCATGCTACTGCTACATAAGCAAATGCCATAGCCCATGCTGCGAACCATCCAAACTTATATCCACCTGCTCTGTAGGAGAATACCAGTACACCACCAGTCTGTGGGATCATTGGACAAAGCTCTGCAAAAGCCATTCCGATAAAACTCATGATAATTGCTGCGATTACGAATGCGAGGATGGCACCTACAGTACCAGCTGAACTAACCCAGCCGCCGGCCAGCATTACCCAGCCCCAGCCTACTACCGAACCAAATGCGAAAGCCCATACATCTCCTCTGCCGAGGGTCTTCGCGAAGGTTTGTCTTTCATTCTGTTGACTCATATTAATACCTTCCTAAATCAATCATTACTTTAACTAACATGTCAAAACTTTCATCTAATTAATACGCAATTTGCGTGCCAACCACATATTCGGCTCAGTATTTTCACTCATGCCGTATACGTTGGTTTTACTGGCTTAGGAAGGGTTATTGGATTTTGTACAGTATTAAGATACGAATAGATATTCGAACATGAATATTCAGAATATTTCTTTATTTATTTTTGCATAATCATGTGGACTTTTGCAGATATGAGTTCTACAGCGTTTTCCTGGTTCGTATTGTTGATGAGAAAGGTCTCCGTGCCAAAATCGGTATCCAGCATGCAGACAGATGGGCAGCCGTTGATAATGATCACCAGATCAAAGCGTTCATCAGTCAGATAAGAGCTTGGTTTGAAATCACAGATATCTCCCAGGGCATCACAAAGCTTCAAGTACACTTCTTCTCTGTCGTAATACGTGTTACAGCCTCCGCAGAACATGATTCCTACTTTGAGTTTTTCTGCCATAGCCATTCTCCTTTACCCTGATAGAATAACAACTCAATTATATCATATAAAGATGGCCGATGCTATGCACCGGCCATCTCAACAAAGGTATAAAGGCTTTGTTATCTGTTCTTGAATTCAGCAGGTCTCTTTTCTACGAATGCAGTCATACCTTCTACTCTGTCTTCAGATACGAATGTGCTTGTGTAAGACTCAGCTTCGAACTGTACGCCTGTCTTGAGGTCACACTGTGATCCGTTGTTGATTGCTACCT
>CAMNNV010000015.1 GCA_946546075.1 uncultured Bacillota bacterium
CATCCTTTCCCTTCTTTACTTTGGAATAGGTGCCTTTGACGTAATACTCGCCGCCTCTTTGTTCTACATTGTCAGGCCTTGCTTTGAGCTGACCTCTAGGAATATCCGCGCACACCCTTTGCATGATGTTGCGCCAGAATCTTGCGGACTGGCTGGATCCGGAACTCAACTCGATGTTGATGTCGTTGCCCTGCCAGAGTGCACATGAGTACTGCGGTGTGAATCCTGTGAACCAGAGGTCGTAGGAATCCGTTGTCGTACCTGTTTTGCCGCCGACAGGCTGTCCGCCGAAGTTGGCTGCGGTACCAAGACCGTGGGTGCAGACGGTGTGGAGGATGTCTGTCATGATCCAGGCGACGCCTTCATCATATACCTGCGTTTCCTTTGCCTGCTTCTCAAAGAGAACTTCGTCGTTGGCATTTACGACCTTGGTGTATGAGATCGGCTCTTTGTAAACTCCGCCGTTAGGGAATACTGCATAGGCTGCAGTGATCTCGAGAGGGGAGATACCGTTCGTCATACCACCCAGTGCGAGTGCAGCAGGGTTCAGGTCGTTTACGGAACCTTCTTCATCCAGTGATGTGATGCCGACTTTCTTTAACATCGATGCGGAGTAGTCTGCTCCGATCTGGAGGTAAGTCTTGACGGCATTTACGTTTACGGACTGTTCAACGGACTTTCTGAGGGACATCCTGCCTTTGTAGCCGGAGTACCAGTTCTTAGGCCATGTCTTACCGCCGTAGGTCATGGCTTTATCGTTGATCTGGCTTCCAGCTGTTATGTAGTTGCCCCAGCTGCTGCCGTCGGTATCGTCAAGATCCATGTCTTTGTCTGCTTCCGCATACTCATAACTCATCTGCAGTGCAGGTCCGTAGACACCGATCGGTTTGATGTTGGAACCAGGCTGTCTCGTGCTTGTAGCTCTGTTGAAGAGCTGTTTACCGACAGCTCCGCGTCCGCCCATCATTGCCTTGAGCTCACCGGTCTCATTCTCCATGATGACGGTAGCTGCCTGCGGCTGTCTTACTTCCTGCTTCAGACTGTAGTTCTGTTTCTTTACTATGAGGTCATTACCGTCTTTCTTGAAGAAGTCAGGGTAGTCCTGGAAGAACTGACCGCTGATGACGCAGTTGCCTTTTTTGTCGGATGATTTGTACTGAGCAGGTATGGAGAGGGCACCGTTCTCGATGAAGTAGAAGTGGCCTTCTTTGATCCTGTACATGCTCTTGAATTCGATGCTGATGTCAGGGGTACCATTGACTTCCGTGTTGTAGAGAGCTAATCTCTTGCCGGCTTTGATGGTGATGCCGCCGTCATCATTGCGTTTGAATTCACTTGACTTGAGCCGGAACTTGCCCTTACCGTTGAAATACTTGCTGTAGGAGTACAGCATGACGGAACCGCGGTCATCGAGGATATCGCCGTTGGCATTCCTTCTGACGTATCCTACACCGGAATAGTTGCTGTCTTTGTCGAATTCCTCTTCAACGATATTCTGGATCCTGGAGTTCATGGTCGTGTATATCTTGAGACCCTTCGTGTAGATCATCTCCTTGGCTTCTGCCAGAGTGATGCCGTACTCTGCCATGATATCGTCGATCACTTCGTCGATGCAGTAATCTGTGAAGTAGGAACTTTCATCTGCATCAGATGCTGCGCCGATCTTGATCTTCTTCTTAAGGCTCTTCTTGAGGGCTTTATCTCTCTGCTCATTGGTGATGTAGCCCAGCTCAGCCATCTTGTTGAGTGTGAAATTACGTCTGTCTTCGCTGAGATCTCCATTGTAGAGGTATGTTGTCATCCTGTTTGTGGAGATGACAGGAAGGCTGGATGTGTTCGTACCGTTATATATTGTCCTTACTAATGCATAGGAGTCAGGGGACTTCGGAAGAGCTGCCAGTGCAGCGCATTCCAGAAGATCCAGTTCATCTGCATCCTTTGAGAAGTAGGACTGGGCAGCTGCCTGTACGCCGTAGGAGTTGAATCCCATGTAGATGCTGTTGAGGTATGCTTCCATGATCTGCTTCTTCGTCAGATCCTTCTCCAGTACGATGGTGATGTACATCTCCTGGAGTTTACGTCCCATGCTTCGCTTACTCTTGATATCGGAAAGATATACGTTTCTGGCAAGCTGCTGTGTAACGGTTGAAGTACCGCTGATCTGTCCGCCTCCAAAGACGCTGTCCTTGATGGCTCCGATCATACGTGTGAAGTTGAAACCGTGGTGTTTCCAGAATTTCTGGTCTTCTACGGCAACGACAGCGTTGATCATATTCTCAGGCATCTGATCGTAATCGAGGATGGTTCGGTTGCCTTGCTCATAGTAGAGACTCTCGATCTCGTTGCCCTTATCGTCATAAAGCGTGGAACGTTCCTGCAGCTGGTCGTAGATGTTATCCGTATCGATCGTAGGAGCCGTGATGAATACGACACCCACGTAGATACCGACTGCCATGATCAATGCAAGACCTGCTGTGATGATGAACTTGAGAAGGACTTTCCAGTTAGCCTGAGGTTTTCGCGGCTTGATCCCTTTTCTCGTGGTCCTGCCGCGCTTGCTGAGCATAGCAGGGGCTGCCTTCTTCGAGGATGATTTCGATGATTTCGCAGAAGTCTTAGGTGAAGCCGCCTTCGCTTCTGCTTTTGGTGTGCTCTTCGGGACAGCCTTTGCCGCAGCTGCTGGCTTCGCTGCAGCTTTGGAATTGCCGGCCTTGGCATCACTCTTCACGGGTGCAGCCTTCTTGACTGGTGCAGCGTCACTTGCGTCCTGCTTATGTCTGCGGGCGTATTCTCTGGCGCCTTCCTGATTGTTGGCAATGGCTCTTCTCTGCGCTTTGGCAGCTCTGCGATCTTCTTCTGTACGATAAGAAGTCTGCCTGCGAGGGGCAGGGCTCTTACGATCAGATCCTGCTGAAGCCCTTCTGGCAGCACTCCTTCCGTGGATAGTAGCATTTCGCCTTTCTGCCTGCTGTCTGTTCGTTGTAGACGGCTGTTCGAACTGGGCGAAAAAGTCATCTATATTGTCATTGCTGTTATTTCTCGGTGTGTTCTTATCAGACAAAATTATAACCTCCTGTGCATAATATACCGATTCATTATATCATATGTAGTCTCGAAAACAAATCAAAATATACAATATATAGAGGATTCGCATTGACCGGCACCATAACATGGAATATAATGGTAATGAGCAGTCCTTGTCGCGAAGGGTGCAGTTATGATGCGCAGACCTTTGCTATATGGGGCTGTTTTTGTATTGCTGGCAGTATTGATATGGGATATGTACGGCAGGGTGGTGCTCCTGCTGGCTCTTTTGGTGCTGTCATTCATATACTGCAGGACGGAGGAAGCACCCTTCCGCAAGCATACGGTCCTGTGCCTGCTGTTCTTTGCCGCAGGTGCAGCCAGCTGTATGATCTGCGATATGGGCGATCATGGGGACGCAGCGCAGTTACAGAAAGCCGATATGATAGAAGGGGAGGTCCTCTCTGTCAGGATAAAAGAAATGGATGGGCGCACCAGCGCTAAGATCACCGTAGATACGGGAGAAAACAGGATCCTTCTTACGACATTCGATACGGAGATCCCGATCCCGGGGGACAGGATCTCGTTTGCAGGGGAAGTGACGGCTCCCGAGGGAAGAAGAAATCCGGGGTGCTTCGATTACCGGCGCTATCTCGCATCAAAAAAGGTGACGGGTGTGGTGACGACGCAGGCTGTCACGATCAAAGAGAACGGGACAGGACTAAGGAGCAGGCTCTATCTTATCAAACGCGGGTTTATCCAAAAGCTGCGGGAGAAAACGGATGACCAGACGGCTTCCATGACAGCGGGGATCCTCTTCGGCGAAAAAGACGGCATCGAGGAAGATGTGCTCACCGAGTTTCAGAAGAACGGTACGGCTCATCTTCTTGCGGTGAGCGGCCTGCATGTGGGCTTCCTATACGCCTTTTTTGATCATCTGTGGCCCTGGAGGAGGGGAAGGATCCATTTTATCACGGTATCAGGACTTCTCTGGTGCTACTGCATCATGGCAGACATGTCGCCGTCCGTCGTGAGAGCATCCGCCATGGTAGTGATGCACAGTTTCTGCAGCATGACGAACCGAAGATATGATCTGGGATCATCGGGATGTGCGATAATCATAATATATATTATGTCAAACCCATTGAGTATATATGATCCGTCCCTTCAGATGTCCTTTATCGCCGTGATGGCCATGAGCCTTGTGGCTCCTTACATCAAAAGGTTCCACGATGGCGTGTTTACCGGAAGTCTGGCGGTCCAGGCTGGCCTTCTTCCGTACATCGCATACACCTTCAACTGCATCCCTTTGGCGGCATTTCTCATCAATATCCCTCTGATCACACTCACAGGCATCATCGTGCCGCTTGGGGTATGCTGCCTTGTCATGGATTCCCTTTCGGAAGGGATCCCGGCAGCCCATGAACTGCTCTCTGCCCTGATCGCCATACTCGTCAAAGGTAATTCCCTGACGTGCATCGACGGCAGGACTACGTTCCTGTGCAGAAGTCCTTCACCCTTTTTAATCGCCGCCTTCTATCTATCGCTTCTGGTGATCTTTTCGGAGAACGGCAGGGTGCTCATGGCAAGATACGGACATCGATTCCTGGTGCTCAGTATCACTGCTGTTTTCTGCTGCTCCTGTATTTATGCGGCCTCCATGAAAACGGGATTTGAGAAGGCGGATCTTGTCTTTGTGGATGTAGGCCAGGGGGATTGTATGCACATGAAGATCGACGACAGCGCGCGGCTGCTCTTTCGTGATGATGTTTACCACGTGCTGATCGACGGCGGAGGAAGAGAAAACTACAGCGTGGGTGAAAAGACCCTCAAGCCCTATCTTTTGAAGAACGGGACGAAAAAGATCGATCTCGCTCTCGTGACGCACCTTCATACCGATCACTACGATGGCATCAGGACCCTTTGCAGGATGGGGATGGTCCGCAAACTTTGCGTCTATGAGGGGTACAAAGTGCGGGAGAAGCAGATCCTGGCGGAGTGCGCTCTCAAACGAGAGGATATCGTATACGTGACGGCGGGCGATGTGATCGATCTCGGAGATGCGAAGTTCGAATTTCTGGCACCGCCGGAGCGAAGCAATGCGGAGTATGCGAGGCTCGATGAGGATGAAGAGGATGAGAATAATAAGAGTCTTCTGATCAGAGCCAGTTATCACGGTGTGAGCGTGATGATGACGGGGGATATCGGGATGGAAGGAGAGGAGCAGGCCATGAAGCAGCGCGGAAAACAGGCGGATTTTCGCTGCGATATACTTAAAGTAGGGCATCATGGGAGCAAGTACAGTACCGGTGACGGATTCCTCGATGCGGTCTGTCCGGAGGCCGCCGTGATCCAGGTAGGGAGAAACAATTACGGGCATCCGACGCCGGAGACGCTGGAGAAGCTCGCAGAGCGCAGCATACCTGTTTTTCGCAATGACCTTCAGGGGGCTGTTGGCGTGGTGATAAAAGGAGAGAGCATCGGGAGGATGATCACGTCTTCAAAAAAGTATCCGATACAATGAGCTCCGCATGTTATAATGTGATTTAGGACAATAAAGCAATAGAGTGGGGAAGACAATGCCATATTATAAAAACAACGAGATACACGCATTCCGAAAAATAGAACAGGATCTGAAGGGAAGAGGCTTTCCAAGGGTGGTGCTCCTTTGCGGGCCTGAGAGATTCCTCGTGGATTTCTATGCCTCGAAGCTCGGCAGGATGTTCACCGAGGAGAGCACCAGGATGCTGGATCTCGTGACTTTGCAGGGGGATTCTCTGAGCCTGCAGGCCATCATAGAAGCCAGCGAAACGGTGAGCATGCTTTCTCCGCGCAAAGTCGTGCTGGTGCCTGATTTTCCGCCGGCGGAAGGCAAGAAGCTCAAAGGGTTCTCGGAGAATGACATCAAATCCCTCATCGAGTATATCAAAGACGAAAAGAATGGTGTTCCCGAAAGCACTCTGCTGATATTTACCGCAGGGGAAGGTGAGGGAGGCAAGAAGGTGCCGGCTCTCCGAAAGGCCATCTCTGACAGTAAGTTCGGCCACGTATATGATTTTCAGCCGCTGGATGACAGTCTGCTTCGCGGCTTCATTGACAAGAGACTGAGAAACTCGGGGAAGAAATATCATCCTGCCATCGTCAGCAGGATCATCGCCCAGTGCGGATACGGGAACAAATATATCGAATACACCCTGTATAATCTGGATAACGACATCAGGAAGCTGACGGCTCTTGCAGCAGAGGAGATCACAGAGGCTGATGTTGCTGCAGCCATAAGTCCGAACCCCGAGAACAATATTTTTCAGCTACTGGACAATGTGGCCGGCAACAGGAAAGGGGCTGCGATCCTCATGCTCCATAATCTTCTGGAGAACAAGACAGAGCCTTTCCGGATACAGGCCATGATCGTCAGCCAGCTGGAGCTGATCCTCATGGTAAAAGAGATGTCAGAGCACGGAAGCTCGCTGAAGACGATGGGGGATGTGATCAAGGACATCGAGCATCGCAGGCCGGCTGACTTCAGGATCAAAAAGGCTTTGGGATTTGCCAGAAACGTTTCTTATGATACGTTGCGGCACATGCTTACGGGTGCTTACGAAATAGACCGAAATATAAAAAAAGGCGTTTTTGACCCTAAATTAGCCCTTGAGTATTACATTTCGAATAATTAGTTTGGTATTTAATTAACAAATGAATAATACTCAGGAAGTTAAAAATTTCGTCAACGCAGTTTAAATTTAATATAAATTTAAACTTAACATAACTTTAATTTTTAATAAGGCTTTATTTGTGTTGCAAGTGTTTGCAACACATGTTATTATTTTAACTAATAATAAGAGGGACCAATTTGCATTTATATGAGGTAGGAGGAAATAATAATGAGTGACGTTAGTTGCAACTGCAACTGTGAAGCGAACAGAGCAGCACAGTTCGCTGATCTTGCACCGGTACTGGAAGAATACGCACAGAAACCGGGCAGCCTGATCACCATCCTTCAGAAGACACAGGACATCTATGGATATCTTTCTATAGACGCCATCAATTACATTTCTGAAGTGACAGGTATCATGCCGGCGAAGATCTATGGTGTTGCTACATTCTATGCACAGTTCAGACTGCAGCCTGTTGGCAAGAATCTGATCATGCTCTGTCAGGGAACAGCATGCCATGTCAATGGCTCGCAGCTTATCGAAGAAGCTATCACAGAACATCTCGGTATCGAAGACGGACAGACTACGGAGGACGGAGTTTTCACCCTCAATAACGTAGCATGCCTGGGATGTTGTTCTCTTGCACCGGTAATGATGGTAAAGAATGCTGAAGGAGATGAGACTTACGGCAACCTTACCAAGACAAAGGTGAAGGAGATCCTTGACGAGATCAGCGCTAGAACAGAGGAGGTGGCAGGATGAGAGTCGTAGTAGGACAGGGAAGCTGCGGTATAGCCACCGGAGCGAAGAAGACAGCTGCTGAATTCGAGAGACTTATTGCTGAGAAAGAACTTGA
This sequence comes from uncultured Bacillota bacterium, assembly GCA_946546075.1. Classification (GTDB taxonomy): domain Bacteria; phylum Bacillota; class Clostridia; order Peptostreptococcales; family Anaerovoracaceae; genus Lentihominibacter. The sequence goes on from CAMNNV010000015.1 coordinate 7,534, forward strand.
CATCGAAGTTGGCGTTACAGGATGTGTAGGCACATGCTATCTGGAGCCTATCGTTGACATATATGATGATGAAGGCGAACTTACGCGCTATGTGAAAGTACAGCCGGATAAAGTAGAGAAGATAGTAGAACAGCATCTGATGAATCATGAACCCGTAGAGGAAGATACGATTTCAGATGAAGATAAAGAATTTGTAGGCAAACAGCAGAGGATCGTTCTCAGAAACTGCGGAGTCATCAATCCTGAAAACATCGATGACTATATCGCAAGAGACGGTTATAAGGCGATCGAGAAGGTGCTCAGAACCATGAGACCGGACGATGTCATCAGAGAGATCAAGGCATCAGGCCTGAGAGGAAGAGGCGGCGCAGGATTCCCGACATGGTTCAAGTGGAACGCTTGCTACAGAGCTCCCGGCGTCACAAAGTACCTCGTATGTAATGCAGACGAAGGCGATCCGGGCGCATTCATGGACAGATCCGTCCTGGAAGGTGACCCTCATTCCCTCATTGAAGGCATGATCATCGGCGGATACGCTATGGGCGCTGTGGAAGGCGTCATCTACTGCCGTGCAGAATATCCTCTTGCGATCAAGAGACTTGAGATCGCTATGAGCCAGGCCAGAGAAAAAGGATACCTGGGCGAAGACATCATGGGAAGCGGATTCAACTTCGACATTTCCATCAAAGCCGGCGCAGGTGCTTTCGTATGCGGCGAAGAAACAGCTCTGATCGCTTCTCTCGAAGGCGAGAGAGGTATGCCTAGACTCAAACCTCCTTTCCCTGCACAGAAGGGATACTGGGACAAGCCGACGGATATCAACAACGTTGAGACACTGGCAAACGTTCCATGGATCATATACAACGGCGGAGAAGCCTTCGGTGCTTACGGTACACAGAAGAGTAAGGGAACCAAGGTATTCGCACTTGCCGGTAAGATCAGCAAGGGCGGTCTCGTTGAAGTACCAATGGGACTTACCCTCAAAGATGTCATCTACGGCATCGGCGGAGGCATCAAGAAGAACAGACAGTTCAAGGCTGTTCAGATGGGCGGACCATCAGGCGGATGTATCCCGGCAGACCTGATTGATACTCCGGTAACTTACGAAGACATCAATAAGACAGGCGCCATCGTCGGATCAGGCGGTATGATCGTTATGGACGAAGATACATGCATGGTCGACATGGCAAGATACTTCCTCAACTTCACAAGAGATGAGTCATGCGGTAAATGTAACTACTGCAGGATCGGAACCAAGAGAATGCTTGAGATCCTCGAGCGCATCACAGAGGGAGAAGGCAAGGAAGGCGATATCGAACTTCTGGAAGAACTGGCCAACAAGATCAAAGACGGATCCATGTGCGGACTGGGCCAGACAGCACCAAATCCTGTCCTCACTACCTTGAGATACTTCAGAAACGAGTACGAAGATCACATCTTCAACAAGAAATGTACCGCAGGATCATGCAAAGCTCTCATTACATTCAACATCACAGACAACTGCAAAGGCTGCACACTTTGTAAGAAGAACTGTCCTGTTGACGCCATCACCGGCGAAGTCAAAGAGAAGCACGTCATCGATCACGACAAGTGCATCAAGTGCGGTAAGTGTATCGATTCATGTAAGTTTGAAGCTATTATCAAGAAGTAGGAGATAGGAAATGGAGAAACTGAGAATCAATATCAATGGGAAAGAACTGACCGGTTTCGCCGGACAGACTATCCTTGAAGTCGCCAGAGAAAACGGTATCTTTATTCCGACTCTCTGCTACGATGAAAGAACGAAGATCTACGGTTCATGCGGTATCTGCATGACAGAAGTAGAAGGAAACAACAAGCTTTGCAAAGCTTGCGCTACGGCTATCGCACCGGGCATGGTCGTAAAGACGAATACAGAGAGAGTCATCGAATCAAGAAAGACGAACCTTGAGCTGCTGCTTTCCAACCACGCAGGTGACTGCAGACCGCCATGTGTCAAGGCATGTCCTGCCCAGACAGACTGTCAGGGTTATGTAGGTCTCATCGCAAATGGTGAATACGAAGAAGCTAACAAGCTGGTCAAGGACAAGATCCCTCTTCCTGCATCACTGGGACGTGTATGTCCTCATCCATGTGAAGCGGACTGCAGAAGGGGACTCATCGATGAGCCGATCTCGATCCAGATGCTGAAGAGATTTGTGGCAGATCAGGACCTCGAAAGCGAAAATTCATTCATCCCTGAATGCGAGCCGGACACAGGCAAGAGCGTAGCAATCATCGGCGGCGGCCCTATGGGTCTTTCGGCAGCATCCTTCCTCAGACAGAAGGGTCACGAAGTAACGATTTACGAAGCTATGCCTAAGGCAGGCGGAATGCTCAGATACGGCATCCCGGAATACAGACTCCCTAAGGACGTTCTCGATGCAGAGATCGCTCTCATAGAGGCATCCGGAGTCCAGATCAGGACGAACTTCAAAATCGGAGAAGACATCTCCTTCGAAGAGATCAGAAGAGTCTACGATGCAGTACTTCTCGGTATCGGAGCATGGGTATCCACAGGTGTTGGATGCAAAGGCGAGGACGCTGACGGCGTCATCGGAGGTATCGACTTCCTGCGCAAGGTCGTGAGAAATGAGACGATAGAGCTTGGGAAGAAAGTTGCCATCGTAGGCGGCGGAAACACTGCAATGGACGCCTGCAGAACTGCAGTCAGACTGGGTGCGGATGAAGTCTTCAACGTTTACAGAAGAACGAAAGACGAGATGCCTGCCGACCTTATCGAGATCGAAGAAGCAGAAGAAGAAGGCGTTATCTTCAAGAACCTGACAAATCCTCTCGAGATCATCAAGGACGAGAATGGTCACGTCAAGGAAATGGTGCTCCAGGTCATGGAACTTGGTGAGCCTGATGAATCAGGAAGAAGAAGACCGGTACCGGTAGAAGGCAAGACAGAGACGATCGAAGTCGACACCGTTATACTTGCCATCGGTCAGGCCGTAGATTCCTCCCTGTTTGACGTCGAGAAGACAAGAAAGAATGGTATCGCATACGATCCTGAGACATACATGACAAGCATTCCTGGCGTATTTGCCGGTGGTGACTGTGGTAACGACAAGATCTCCATCGCAGTAGAAGCCATCGCAGATGCCCGCAAGGCAGCAGATATCATGGATATGTATCTCAAGGGCCACAGCGTCAAGTATGTGAAACCTTATTACGTAGAAAGAGATGATATCACAGAAGAAACATTCGAAGATAGAGAAAGACTGTTCAGAGTGTCTGTACCGCAGCTTTCGGCAGAGGAGAGAAAGGATAACTTTGCAGAAGTCATTCCGGAAGGATTCTCACCGGAAGATGCAGAGAAAGAAGCTGACAGATGTCTCCAGTGCGGATGCCAGCTGTACTACGAGTGCAAACTCCTGGATCTTGCAAATCAGTACAACGTAGAGCCTGAAAGATTCAAAGGCGACATGGACAAAAAAGAGATCGACGATGATCATCCGTTCATTCTCAGAGACCAGAACAAGTGCATCCTTTGCGGACTCTGCGTACGTGTCTGCGATGAGGTCATGGGTATCGGCGCTCTGGGCCTGGTGAACAGAGGCTTCGATACGGTCGTTGAGCCGAACATGCATAAGCCGCTGGCTGAGTCAGGATGTACTTCATGCGGTCAGTGCGTCGCATGCTGTCCGACAGGTGCTCTCAAGGTCAAGACGACGATGGTCAAAGAGACTCCTGTCAAGTGTGACCACACAGACACGATCTGCGCATTCTGCTCCGTAGGCTGCAGCTTCGACTACATGTCCATCGGCGATACTCTCGTCAAAGCAGATGCGAAGATGGACGGTCCTGTCAATGCAGGTCTCTCATGTGGTAAAGGAAAGTTCGGTTTCGACTGTGCTGTCCTGGAAGATAAGCTGGAAGAGCCTCTCGAGAAGAGAAACGGTAACTTCGAAGAGATCGATTACAAAGACGCGCTCATCAAGATCGCAAAGAAGTGCCAGGCAGTAGGCACGAGATACGGCAAGGATGCTATCGCAGTTACGGTATCAGACAGGTTCACGAACGAAGAAGCATATGCCGTAAAAATCATGGCGGACGCTATGGGTGCTAAGCTGCTCTGCCTGGACAACAGAAAGAGCGGTATCAAGCCGGTGCTCGGATTCGATGCTTCACCGAACACCATCGACGAGCTCATTTCAACGGACGTCATCCTGGTTTGCGGATTTGAAAGATCCCTCAATCCTGTTATCGCAAACAAGATGAGAATGGCCACAGAGGCAGGAGCACGCGTATTTCTCGTAAACCCTGAAGATTATCCGCAGACGATGAACTTCGTAGAAGAGGAGCATTACACGGATAACAGCCTTTCCTTCATCAAGGCTATGGTTGCGGAAGCCGTCAAGATGAACCCTGAATGCGACATTCCGGGAATCGAAGAGCTGAAGGCAAGCCTTGCAGGAATCGAGATCAGCGATGAGATCAAGAGCATGACGGATGTTTACATCAACGCCAAGAGAGCGATGATCGTATTCGACCAGAACCTGATTTCTACAGAAGCAGCTACACTGCTGGCAGATCTGGCAATGGTAAGCGGTCACATCGGCAACCCTCGTGACGGTATACTCCAGCTCAAGGCGAAGAACAATTCCCAGGGTCTCGTAGATCTGGGTATCACGGCAGGAGCAGAGGAACTGGAAGGCGTCAAGGCACTTCTCGTATTTGGAGAAGAAGCAGATATCGATACTGATAAGCTGGAGTTCCTGGCAGTATGCGATACGCATATGACGAGACTGGCTTCAAAGGCTGACATCGTCATTCCTGGAACAGGTTCTGTATCCACAGACGGTACATTCACGAACACAGAGAGAAGGATGCAGCTTGTCAAGGCAGTGATCGATGAGGGCATCGAGCTCAGCAACTGGCAGATCGCTTCTGAGATCGCACACATCTTCGAAGTAGACAGTGAATGGGAGTCCACAGAAGACATTTCCGCGGAAATGAATTACGAGGTAGATTCTTATAAGTATGCTGAGATCGGGGAGATCCTCGGAGGCGTACTGGAACCTACAGACGAAGCGACCCTCGTACCTGTAGTGAATGGTGTATTTGCAGATCAGATCCCTTGCACAGATGCACATATGAACAGCATCAGCGAGAGACTGCCAAAAGCAGTAAGCCCGACACTGTAGTAAAACGCAAACTATAAATAGACAGCCGGCAGAGTACAGATCTGCCGGCTGTTTTGATGATGAGATCCACGTGTCGGGTCTCTTTTGTATTTCATAAGTAGGTTTGATATTGGTAATAGAAACATGTTATAATATTCTCCAAAGTTGTTACTGAAGTCAGTTGACTTAAAATATTGTATTTTACTCAGAGGATATGACATATGAATATAGCAGATTTTTATCAGAAACTGGATCAGCACTATTCACAGCATGACACGAAGGCGATTGAAGATTTTATGGTAAAGAGCCTGACGGATGCCCGCACGGAGAACGATCCGGCAGCCATCGTAGCGGTGAGCAACGAGCTGGCCGGCTTTTACAGAGTCTCCGGGAATCTGGATGAAGCCATCAAATTATCGCAGAAGGTTTTGCAGCTTCTGAAAAACATGGGGGAGGAGACTTCCGAGAATTTTGCAGTAGCCCTTCAGAATGCTGCCAACGTGCTGATGGTGGCAAAGGATCATGATACGGCGCTGCAGATGTTCCGCACAGCAGAGTCGATCCTGGTTTACCGCGGATTCAGCAGTGATTACAGGATGGCGGCGCTTTGCAATAACATCAGCGCGCTCTATCGTGAAATGGAGAAATTCGAAGAGGCTGAGAAGGCGGCTCTGAGATCCCTTGAGATCATCGTCACCATGCCGCAGTACAGAGTGGAGATGGCGACAAGCCTGATCAATCTCGGAGAGGTGCAGACACGTCTCGGTAAATATGAAGATGCGAAGCAGACGCTGGAAGCATCCATCAGCATCTATGAATCGATATCAGGAGATAAAGACCCGCATTATCCGGCAGCCATGGCGGCAATGGGGAACCTCTACTATTACTGGAAACAGCCACAGCAGGCCGCACCATATTTCAGGAAGGCGATGGAGCTGATCGAACGAGATCACGGCAGGAATGCCTTCTATGAGATGATGGCCAGAAACCTTAAGACGGTCGAGGAACAGATATGAATGGAATGGAACTGGCGAGAGCCTATTACAATGAATATGGTGAGTACCTTCGCAGGATGTTCCCGGGCTATGAGAACAAACTAGCCTTTGGTCTTGCAGGGGAAGGCTCAGAATGCTTCGGATATGATGACCAGATATCACAGGACCATGATTTTGGCCCTGGGTTTTGTGTGTGGATCACAAGAGATACGGCTAGAGCGATCGGGCCTCAGCTTCAGGCGGCATATGCAGCACTGCCGGGTACGTATCAGGGCTATACGAGACACGAAACGGCAGAGGCAGAGGGCAGGGTCGGTGTGATACCGATCGACAGATTCTTTGCACGGTATACGAACTGCACGGACGTGCCTCGGACGAACATGGAGTGGCTCAGGATCCCTGAGAGATTCCTGGCGACGGCGACGAACGGCGAAGTCTTTGCAGATCCGGAAGGTGAGTTCTCCCGCATCCGAAATGTCCTCAAGGGTTTCTATCCGCAGGACGTCCTGCGAAAGAAAATCGCAGCAAGAGCAGCGGTGATGGCCCAGAGCGGACAGTACAACTTCCCGAGATGCGTTAACCGGGGAGATCTGAACGCAGCATATCTTGCGACTGGAGAGTTTGTGAAAGCAGCCATAAGCATGCTGTACCTTCTCGAGAGGAAGTACATGCCGTTTTATAAGTGGGCCTTCCGGGGTATGCAGGACTTCACCGTCTGTGCTGCACCGGCTCAGGAACTTACGAAACTGATCGCAGCAGGAAACGGCATCGAAACGGCTGCACAGAGACAGAATATGATCGAATCCATCTGCGTCTTCACGGCACAGCAGCT
>CAMNNV010000016.1 GCA_946546075.1 uncultured Bacillota bacterium
AAGAAACTTTTCGTTTCCCTGCCTCGTCTAATATACAGGAGGCCGACATGAACGCCAGAGAGAAGGACAAGTTGATAAGGCAGAACATCAGTCTGAATTACGAGAAATATTACAGGCTTGCTTTCTCATACGCCGGAAACGAACAGGACGCACTTGATATCGTGCAGGACGCTGTATATAAGGCGATCCTCCATTCCGGCAAACTCAGAGATCCCGAGAAGGCCGACAGTTGGATCGGCAGGGTCGTCATCAACCAGGCTTTTGACCACTTTAGGAAGAGACGAGATAGTATGGGCCTGGACCAGGCGATGAGCGTTGCCGTATGGGACCATCAGTCAGACCTTGATCTTGAGAAAGCGATGAGGCGCCTTAAACCAGAGGAGAAACGGCTGATCAGGATGAGGTACTATGAGGACCTCAAGATCTCTGATATAGCCGAGAAGCTCGGCTTGAACGAGAATACCGTCAAGAGCAGGCTGTACCGCAGTCTCGCGAAGATCAAAGACTTTTACACAGGAGGCTGATCACGATGGCAGAAAAAAATAATAACAATATCAGAGTCCCGGACGGACTCATGACTCTTCTTGAAACCTCCATGAATAAAGCCGAGGCGCATAAGAAAAGGCGCAAGCGTGTCGCATATTCAGCAGCTATACTAGTTTTGGCAGCATGCCTCGTGCTGCCCAATACCACACCGGCAGTATCCCAGGCGCTCAGCGGTCTCCCAGTTATCGGTAACGCCTTTGGCGTCGTGACGGTGAGAGACTTCAGCGAAGATACACCTGGATACTTTGCAGATGTGAAGGTACCGTATATCGCTGCGGCAGATGCCGGTTCGCAGGCGGAGGCAGACAAGATCAACGAAGAGATCGACAAGTCTTTGGACGAGGCAGTCGCAGATTTCGAGCAGCTCAGAGAGGAAGCGGAAGGCAAAGGCTTCGGAGAACTACTTTCTGACTGGGAGATCGTTTCGGACAGCAGCGACTATTTCACTCTCAAAGTGTCCGCGTATACGAGCAATGCCGACGGCTTCATGAAAGAAGACTACTATAATATAGACAAGAAAACCGGCAAGAGAGTTCTGCTCTCTGATGTGTACGGTGCAGGCTGCGAGAAGAAAATAACAGAGGATGTCGTGAGGCAGATGAAAGAGCAGATGGAGGAAGACGAATCCCTCAGTTACTTCATAGGGGGCGACGGATTCACCCAGATCGCAGAGGATCAGGATTTCTATATGGATGAAAACGGGGAGCCTGTGATCTGCTTCGACGAGATGGAGGTGGCACCGGCATATATGGGAACGCCGGAATTCACAGTACATATCGAATAGCGAAACACGGGGAGGCTGACAGCAGCCTCCCTTTTCTTTGGATTGCAGAGGTATAAGGGCTGGGGTAAACTGGAATTGAAGAAATTTCAATTTTTTTTGCCCGGGATGCAATAAAACACCTCCTCCGATTGTTTTACTTACAGAAGAGCCCAAAGGGGCATTACTCACATCGGAACAAAAGGAGGAAACAACGATGAGAAAACTGGCAATGACGATCATCGCGATGGTGGTGATGATGGCCATGACCGTGGGAGCATATGCGGACGGAATGACAGCAGACAAGGCGAAGAACATCGCTTTCAAGGATGCAGGGCTCAATGCCTCCCAGGTGAAGGCACTGGAAGTGGACTATGACGACGAAGATAATGTATGGGAAGTCGAGTTCAAGGGCAAGAAGAACAAGAATGAGTACGACTACGATATCGCAAGTTCCGGACTCATCGTCAAGAAGAGCATCGACTACAAGTACAAGAAGAACAAGTCCAAGAAAAAGATAGGAAAGAAAAAGGCCCGCCAAAAGGTCGCCAAGGCATCAGGGATCAGCTATAAGGTGATCAAGAAAGGGTCATGCAAGTATAAGTACAAAGAGCGCAAGGGTGAGTACACCATCAAGTTCAGAGAGGGCCACTACAAGTACGAGTACGAAGTGCTGGCACCGAACGGCAAGATCATCGAGATGGAGTACAAGTACGTGAAGTAACCCGGAGGGGAACATGAACGCAGCAGAACTCGATGAAAAGTTAATAGTACGTCTGGCAGATCAGGATGCGGACGCTTTCCATGATCTTTACCGGCTGACATCCGGGGCGGTATACGGGTTTGCTCTTTCGATATTGAAGAACAAGCATGATGCAGAAGATGTGATGCACGACACGTTCATCAGAGTGTATCACGGAGCCGTCTCCTATATCCCCCGGGGCAAGCCGCTTTCCTGGATCCTGACCATCGTCAGGAATCTCAGCTATAACAAGCTGAAGTCGGGATCGCTGTGCGAGGATATCACTCAGTACGAAGACCTGGCCTGTATGGACGGCAGCGAGCAGACCGTCGACAAAATCGTGCTGGAGACCGCCATGAAGATCCTTTCTTTTGAAGAAAGGCAGATCGTGATCCTCCACGCACTGACGGGGATGAAGCACAGAGAGATCGGAGAACTCCTGGAGATGCCGACAGGCACTGTCCTATCGAAGTACAACAGGGCTTTGAGCAAGGTCCGGGCGCGGATGGAAGCAGAAGGCTGGGAAGGGGGAGAAGCGAAATGACAGACAGAAACATAGAAGACAGTATCAGGAAAGCTGTTAACGAAGTGACTCCCGATATCCTGGAGGATCTGATGGGAGAACTGGGGCTGGAGGCGAAGGCACAGGAAACGGTGCCACTCAAAGTGGTCCCTGAACCGGAAGAGAGACCTGCAGTCAGCGAGCCGGAGAAAACGCCGGCGCGCAAAAAGTGGTACCGAGCCGCCGCAGGGCTGGCCGCCGTGTTTGCTCTGTTCATCGGCTACAGCATGTTCGGACAGAGTGACGATGTCGGCGCTGTGGTCGGACTGGATGTGAATCCGAGCATAGAGCTTTCTGTAGATAAGGACGGCAAAGTGGTCAAGGCCACCGCAGTAAACGAAGAGGGCGAGCAGATCCTGCAGGAAATGGACATCAAAGAAAATGACGTATCCGACGCCTGCAATATCATAGTAGATAAACTCGTGGACCGCGGTTATCTCACGACGAAGTCGAATGCCGTGCTGGTATCCGTAAGATCGAAAGATGCAGCATCAGGGCGCGCACTGGAAGAGGAACTATCGGGGAGCATAAACACGCATCTTAGCGGCGGGAGCCTGGAGCCTGCCATAGTGGGACAGTACGTGGAAGAAACGGAAGACCTCGACAACTTTGCAGGAGAAAACGGGATTTCGGTAGGAAAAGCGAATCTCATAAAGAGCATCATGGCTGCAGGAACAGCAAAGGCGACGGAGGAATCCCTTGTCAAATTGTCGACGCAGGAACTCGTGGTGCTGGGACAGTCACGGGACGTTGCGGGAGATGTGACGTACGGCACGGCTGACACAAGCAGCTACGTATCGAAGGACAGCGCCAAGGCGGCTGCACTGGCTGCGGCAGGGATCTCTGAAGCGGCGGCCACCGGCATGGAGGTGAAGTTCGACTGCGAAGATGGGGTAATGGTATACGAAGTGGAATTCCGGGCAGATGGCAAGGAATACGAATACGAAGTCAATGCCACTACCGGTGAGATCCTGAAATCCGAAGCGGAAGCGGATAATGGAGACAGTGATGTCGATGACGATCAGGATGACGACGATCCGGACGATGATACGGATGATGACACGGACGACGATCAAGATGACGATCCGGACGATGATACGGATGATGACGATGATGATAATGATAACGACTGATCACAGATCAGGCAAGCAGAAGCAGGAAACGGCGTGTGGAAAGCACGCTGTTTTTTGCCGGGCCGGGATCGGCAAGTCCTCCAAATAGAATAAATGAGCACTTTTGGGGTGAAGAAACACCTCATGATTTTTTGCGCTGGAGGGAGATGATGACGCCGATCATGCAGAAGAGGACCGATGCTCCAAAGGACGCGTGCATGACTTTGAGCAGAAGATCCACAGAGGCATTGGCCAGTGGAGTGGCTCCCAGCGTATACGTGGAGATTATCGTGATGACGACCATGCCAAAGGTCTGGCCGATGGTCCTCATAGTGGAAACGAGAGAGGATGCGACGCCGTAATCTGCCTTGTCCACGCAGGACATGATGGCGTTGGTGTTCGGCGATGAGAACATGCTGAAGCCAAGCCCCGTGACGAAAAGAGCAGCGATGACGTAGAGCACGTGGGTGTTTTCCCCGAGGAATATGAGCATCGCGACCCCTGTTCCGCTGACAGCCATGCCGGCAGACGACAGCTTGAACGGGGACACGCGGTCCGAAAGCCTGCCAAACCGCGGCGAGAGCAGCGCCATGATGACGGGCTGGCTCACCATGATGAGACCGGCTGTCTGGGATGGATAGCCCTGGACCACCTGAAGGTAGAGGGACATGAGGTAGCTCATCCCGGCGGTGACGGAATAATTCAGAAGTGCGCTGAGATTCGACAGTCCGAACCCTTTGTTGCTCACAAAGAGGCGTACGTTGACTGCCGGGTCCTCCTGTCTGTATTCGTGCATCACAAAGACGATGCCGGCTGCCAGCCCCAGAGCGACCAGGGAAGGCGCCAGAAGGCCGCCGGAAGAGATGCGCGAGAGTCCATACATAAAGGAAACGATAAATATTAAGAAGAGCAGGTTGCCTGCAGCATCCAAAGGGCGCCCGGCTGAGACTGCTTTGTCGGCGGGTATGCGAAGGGCCGCCAGTATCCCGGCAATGAGGACGAGACCGCAGGTGGAGATAAAGATGGAGCGCCAGCCGAGGTGGGCATTCATGATGCCGCCGATGACAGGCCCCGAGGAGAGACCTACGTATACGCCGCCCAGATTGTAGCCGATGGCTTTTCCCCTCATCTGCGGCGGGAATGCGGAAATGATGATCGCCGAATTCGTGCTGAAGATCATGGATGCGAAAACGCCCTGGGCGAATCGCAGTGCGAGCAGGATCATGAAATCGGGAGCGATGGCGCTGAGACCGCAGCAGGCAGAGAAGCCCGCGATGCCGATGACCAGGATCCTTTTGCGGCTGGTGATGTCTGCGATCCTGCCAAAGGGTACTGCAAAGGCCGCCACTGACAGAGCATAGGCGGTGACCATCCATCCGACGAGAGACGCGCTCACGCCGTAATCGTATGCGATGAATGGGATGGACAGGTTCAGAGAACTTCCTGTAAATGCAGTTGTAAAAGAAGTGATCACAACGACGATCGTTGTCATCCTCCGGGTCGATTTGTTGTCCGTAAGCGTCATAAGTGCGAAGTCTCCTCTTTAATAGATTGATTATACCATGCGAATCCCTTGTTTTAGTTGACAAACATGTTGAATAAACAATATAATATTTGAAGATATTTAAGTCGGTTGAAGGGCTTGTGAGAGACCGCATGCAGCAGTGATGATGTGATGCGGCGCCGAAGGTGCAGTGCAGAAACTCTCAGGCAGAAGGAACGAGTCCGGACGACACTCTGGAGAACAATTTTATTGTACCGAAGAATGAAGTTCCGATAGACGGACAGAAGAGATCGCTAGTATTGCGGAATGAATATTTCAGGTTAAAGGACAGAGGCAGATAATCTAAACAACTACTTGTGCAACGCATGAGATGTTTAGATTGTCTGCTTTTTTACATACATGGCGTAAAAAAGTTATTAAGACCAAACGTACAGGAGGAGTAGTATGGAAAAGAAGACACCACTTTATGACGCTCACGTTGAAGCGGGTGGCAAGATCGTACCTTTCGCAGGGTATCTTTTGCCGGTACAGTACAAGGCTGGAGTTATCAAAGAGCACATGGCTGTAAGAACACAGGCCGGACTCTTCGATGTATCCCACATGGGTGAAGTTCTTTGTCAGGGCAAGGATGCATTTGACAACCTTCAGATGATGATGACAAATGACTTTACAGGAATGACTGTAGGACAGGCAAGATACAGCCCGATGTGTAACGAACAGGGCGGTACAGTAGACGATCTGATCGTTTACAAGAGAGGCGACGAGGACTACCTCATCGTTGTCAACGCAGCAAACAGAGAAAAAGACTTCCAGTGGATGCTGGATCACCAGAAGGGCGACGTTACGTTCACTGACGTTTCCGATGATTACGTTCAGCTGGCTCTGCAGGGCCCTAAGGCTATCGAGATCCTGAGCAGACTCACAGATGCAGCGAACATCCCTGAGAAGAACTATCACGCAGTTCTCGATGCAGAAGTAGGCGGAATCCCTTGCATCGTTTCCAGAACAGGCTACACAGGAGAAGACGGAGTAGAACTGTATCTGGCAGCAGATAAGGGCGTTGAAATGTGGAACCTGCTTCTTGAAACAGGTAAGGACGATGGTCTTATTCCTTGCGGTCTCGGTGCTAGAGACACGCTGAGAATGGAAGCAGCAATGCCGCTTTATGGACATGAGATGACAGACGATGTCACTCCGCTTGAAACAGGACTGAAGTTCGCAGTCAAGCTGAAGAAGGACGACTTCATCGGCAAAGCAGCAATGGAAGCTAAGGGAACTCCGATCAAGCGTATCGGCATGAAGGTAACCGGCCGCGGTATCGTTAGAGAAGAGATGCCTGTATCAAAGGACGGCAAGGTTATCGGACAGACAACATCAGGAACACATTGTCCGTTCCTGGGACAGGCAGTTGCTATGGCACTCGTTGATTCTGACAGCTGTCAGGTAGGCGATGCACTGCAGGTCGAAGTTAGAGGCAGAAAGGTAGATGTGGAAGTTATCCCACTGCCATTCTATAAAAGAGAAAAGTAATAGTTGCGAAGGAATCCAAAGGAGAGAGAACAATGGAAATCAGAGCAGAATTAAAGTACAGCAAGTCCCATGAGTGGGTAAAAGAAGACGGCGATGTAGTTGTTATCGGTCTGACAGACTATGCACAGTCAGAACTGGGCGACCTGGTATTCGTTAACCTTCCTGAAGAAGGCGACGAAGTAGCAGCAGGAGATGCTTTCGCAGACGTTGAGTCCGTTAAGGCTGTTTCAGACGTTTATTCACCAGTATCAGGAACCGTTGCAGAAGTTAACGAAGAACTGATGGACGCTCCTGAATCAATCAACGAATCACCTTACGATGCATGGTTCATCAAGGTAAGTGATGTCAGCGAAACAGAAGAACTGCTGACTGCAGAAGAATACGAAGCATTTGTTCAGAGCGAACAGGAATAACGTCAGAAGGGCGGTGTAACAATGGGAAGCTATGTACCTGGAACGAAACAGGAACAGCTGGCCATGCTTTCTGAGATCGGTCTTTCTTCCATGGACGACCTGTATGTGGACGTCCCTGCGGATCTGAAACTTCAGAATGGTCTCGACCTGCCTGAAGGCAAATCCGAGATGGAAGTTGCTGCACAGATCAAAGAACTGGCTAAGGCCAATAAAGTATATGACACTATTTTCCGTGGTGCAGGAGCATACAGACATTTCATCCCTGCAATGGTAGGAAATGTAGTGAACAAGGAAAGCCTGCAGACTGCCTACACTCCATATCAGGCAGAGATCAGCCAGGGTATCCTCCAGTCCATCTTCGAGTATCAGACTATGATCTGTGAACTCACCGGAATGGACGTATCAAACGCATCCGTATACGACGGCGGTACTGCAGCTGCAGAAGCCGTTGCAATGTGCGTTGACCGTAAGAGAAAAAAGGCACTCGTATCCGCTACAGTACAGCCTTCCGTACTGGAAGTCATCAAGACTTACGCTTTCGGAAGCGGCACTGAGATCGTAGTTGTGCCTGAGAAGGACGGCGTGACAGATGCAGAAGCACTGGCACAGATGGCAGACAAAGAAACTGCATGCGTCCTGATCCAGAGCCCGAACTACTACGGAACACTGGAAGACGCTCAGAAACTGGGCGAGATCGCTCACGGCGTTGGTGCTAAGTACGTCATGAGCACGAACCCGATCTCACTGGGCATCCTCAAGACTCCGGCAGAATACGGTGCAGATATCGCCATCGGCGAAGGTCAGCCTCTCGGAATGCCAATCGCATTCGGCGGCCCTTACCTCGGATTCATGGCATCAACAAAAGCTATGATGCGTAAGCTCCCTGGAAGGATCGTTGGTGAGACGACAGACGATGACGGCAGACAGGCATTCGTGCTTACTTTGCAGGCAAGAGAGCAGCACATCAGACGTGAGAAAGCGTCCAGTAACATCTGCTCCAACCAGGCACTTTGCGCACTGACAGTAGGTGTATACCTCACAACAATGGGCAAGGAAGGTCTGAAGGAAGTAGCTGTTCAGAGTGCATCAAAGGCTCACTACCTGGCAGGCAAGCTCGAAGAAGCAGGTCTTAAGGTAGTAAACGGCGGCGAATTCTTCCACGAATTCGTTACAGAGTCCGATAAGGATTCCGCAGCTGTTCTCGCAGCCCTCGACGCTGAAGGCATCCTGGGAGGACTTCCTCTTGAAGGAAACAAGATCCTCTGGTGCTGCACAGAAGTCAACACGAAGGCTGAAATGGACAAAGTTGCACAGATCGTAAAGGAGGTGAAGTAGATGCTGGTATTTGAAAAGGGTGCACCTGGCAGAGGAATGCAGATCCTGCCTAAGTGCGACGTAGAAACAGTATCCTTCGGTGAAGATGTGTCAAGAGCAGAGGCACCGAGACTTCCTGAAATGTCAGAGAGCGAAGTAAGCAGACATTACTCCGATATCGCCAGAAGATGCCACGGCGTCAACGACGGTTTCTATCCACTGGGATCCTGTACGATGAAGTACAACCCAAGGATCAACGAAGTAACTGCTTCACTGCCTGGCTTTACTGAGATCCACCCACTGCAGCCTGAAAACACAGTGCAGGGATGTCTCAAGGCGATCAAAGATACAGAAGACGCTCTTTGCGCTATCACAGGTATGGACGCTATGACACTCCAGCCTGCAGCAGGAGCTCACGGAGAGTTCACAGGACTTCTCCTGATCAAAGCATATCATGAAGCAAGAGGAGACAAGAAGAGGACTAAGATCCTGGTTCCTGACTCCGCACACGGCACAAACCCTGCAAGTGCAGCAATGAACGGCTGCAGCGTAGTCAGCATCCCTTCCGATGAAGACGGATACGTTGACCTCGACGCTCTCAGAGCAGCAGCAGGCGATGACGTGGCTGGCCTCATGCTCACGAACCCTAACACAGTAGGTCTCTTCGACAAGAATATCAAAGAGATCACGAATATCATCCACGAGTGCGGCGGCCTCTGCTACTACGACGGCGCTAACCTCAATGCCATCATGGGCGTAGTTCGTCCTGGAGACATGGGATTCGACGTAGTACATCTGAATCTCCACAAGACATTCAGTACGCCTCACGGCGGCGGCGGTCCTGGTTCAGGCCCTGTTGGATGCAAAGAGAAGCTGGCTCAGTTCCTCCCATCCATCCTGGTAGAAGAAGATGCTGACGGTCTGCACATGACTAAGGCAGCAGATTCCATCGGAGAGATGAAGAACTTCTATGGCAACTTCCTGGTAGTCATCAAGGCACTGACTTACATCGCTTCACTTGGAGCAGAAGGCCTCAAGGAAGCAAGCCAGAACGCAGTACTCAATGCGAACTACATGATGCACAAGCTCAAGAGCCACTACACGATGGCTTGCAAAGGCATCTGCATGCATGAGTTCGTTATGGACATCGGTGACATCAAGGATGCTACAGGTGTATCGGCAATGGACATCGCAAAGGGTCTGCTGGACTACGGTATCCATCCGCCTACAATGTACTTCCCGCTCATCGTTCACGAAGCCCTCATGGTAGAGCCTACAGAGACAGAGACAAGAGAAACTCTGGATCACGCAGTAGACGTATTCATCGAGCTGGCTGAAAGAGCAAAGAGCGATCCTGAAGCACTCCACAGTGCACCGCACAACACAGTAATAGGCAGACCTGATGAAGTCAAAGCAGCTCGTCAGCCTGTACTCAAATATGACTTTGCAGCGGAGTAAAGTATGATCAAAGAGATCAGTTATATCCAGACAGAGTGTACAGATCCATATAAGAATCTGGCGCTTGAAGAAGCGCTCCTCTACGACTGCAGGGAGGATGAATGCATCCTCTATCTGTGGCAGAACAGCAGGACAGTCGTCATCGGCAAGAATCAGAATCCATGGGCAGAATGCCTGGTGGATGCTCTTGAAGCAGACGAAGGTCATGTGGCCAGAAGGCTCAGTGGAGGCGGCGCAGTGTACCACGATACGGGGAACCTGAACTTCACTTTCCTTGTGAGGACACCGAACTACGACCTGGACAAACAGCTTCAAGTAATTATTGATGCAGTGAATTCCCAAGGTATAGAAGCTGTTCGTTCGGGCAGGAACGATATTCTGGCAGAGGGCAGGAAGTTTTCAGGCAACGCATTTTATGCGCATGGAGACAGATCCTATCACCACGGAACTTTGATGGTCGATGTGGACACCTCGGTGCTGAGCCGTTACCTTACGGTGTCTGAATCCAAGTTAAAGTCGAAGGGTGTAGAGTCTGTCCGTTCAAGGGTCACGAATCTCAAGGCACTCAACGAGGATATTACGATAGACTCTTTAAAAACGGCTCTTATCGAGGCGTTCGGTAAGGTCTACGGTTTGAAACCGATGAAGAGAGAGAGAACAGATTTTTCCCATGATGAACTTGATAGAAGGGCGAAGAGATTCGCTTCATGGGAGTGGCTTTACGGACGCAAAATCGATTTTCAGCATGAGATTTCCGGAAGATCCGAGGCCGGGGAGATCACTCTCCGGCTGCGGGTCAGCTCCGGTAGGATCACGGACCTTCTGGTCTACAGCGATGCTATGGACCATGAAGCATCAGAAAAAATAACTCAGAAGCTGCTGGGTTCGAAATATTCGGGAGATGTACTCCAGCGAGCCTTTGCAGCACTTGGAGAATGATATGGCAGAGAAATATAACGTAATAGTAATAGGCGCAGGCCCAGGCGGATACGTAGCAGCCATCAAGGCAGCAAGACTGGGACAGAAGGTAGCCATCGTAGAGAACAGACGTGTAGGCGGCACATGCCTGAACAGAGGATGCATCCCGACGAAGGCAATGCTCCACGCATCAGAAGTATACCGTCACGCTTTGGAAGGAAGCAGCGTAGGCATCCATGCCGGAGACGTAACGTTTGATTACGGTGAGATCTGCGCATACAGAGAAGATACGATAGATCAGCTTGTCGGCGGAGTAGAAGCTCTGCTGAAGGCAAACGAAGTTGCACAGTACCACGGCACAGGCAAACTCATGCCGGGCAAAGTGGTTGAAATAGATACAGAAGAAGGTCCTGTTACGATCGAAGGCGACAACATCATCATCGCAACAGGTTCCGTACCTTCCCTTCCGCCGATCCCGGGAACAGACCTCGAGGGCGTTGTTACAAGCGATGGACTTTTCGCAATGGACAAGATGCCTGAGAGCCTCATCGTTATCGGAGGCGGAGTTATCGGAACGGAATTCGCAGAAGCACTGTCCGCTCTGGGCTGCAAGATCACGATCATCGAGGCGCTGGCAAGACCTCTCGCAAACCTCGATAAGGAGATCTCCCAGAACATCCGTATGATCCTGAAGAAGCGCGGTGTAGATATCCACGTTTCCGCTATGGTAAACAAGATCGAAAAGACGGACACGGGACTTCTTTGCACCTTCACAGAAAAGGATAAGGAACAGACGGCAGAAGCACAGTACATTCTTTGTGCTGCAGGACGCCGTGCCAATACAGAAGGTCTCATCGGTGACGGTCTGGAACTCGAGATGGAGCGCGGCCGCATCATCGTAAATGACCGCCTGGAAACTTCCATTCCTGGCGTATACGCCATCGGCGATGTGATCCCGGGCATCCAGCTTGCTCACGTAGCAGAGGCTGAAGGTATGTACGTTGCAGAACTCATCGCAGGTGAGGAGCCATCCATCAACCTGAACGTCGTTCCAAGCTGCGTTTACACAAACCCTGAGATCGGATGCGCAGGCATGACGGAAGCAGAAGCAAAGGATGCCGGCATCGAAGTGAACGTAGGCAAGTTCATCATGAGCGCCAACGGTAAATCCCTCATCGCAAAGGAAGAGCGCGGCTTCATCAAGGTGGTCGCGGATGCACAGTCCGGTAAGATCCTGGGTGCTCAGCTGATGTGCGGCAGGGCAACGGATATGGTCGGTGAATTTGTCACAGCCATCACCAACGAGCTCACAGTTGAGGATATGCTCAAGGGAATGAGAGCACATCCGACATACAACGAAGGCATCGGCGAGGCTCTGGAAGAGCTGGCCGGCGGAGCGATCCACGTAATGCCTAAGAAAAAGAAGAAATAATCATTTCATAGTGTTCATGAATCATAACCAGCGAAAAGCCCGGAAGGATATCCTCCCGGGCTTTTCACATGGAATAAAATGAAGAAAGTACTTGCAATGACTGCGCTCCTGTGTTATTCTCTTAATGCTGTGATAATCGAAGCAGTAATATGACTCGGGCACAAACCTGAGCAAGAAAGAGGTGAAAAGCATGAAGGAAGGAATCCATCCTAACTACCAGGAATGTAAAGTAACTTGCGCATGCGGTAACACATTTATGACAAGGTCAACTGAAGCTGAAATCAGAACTGACATTTGCTCAGCGTGCCATCCGTTCTTTACAGGCCAGCAGAAGTTCACTCAGCGTGGTGGACGTGTTGAGAAGTTTAAGAACAAGTACGGTCTTAAATAGTTTAGTTAAACTGCCGCTCTTCAGATCGAAGGGCGGTTTCTTGTCTTTATTGAGGAAATATGGATAATAAAAAGGTTGCAGTGCTCCTGATGTGCCTCGTGGTATGCATCTGGGGCGGAGAATATACTGTGGCCAAGTCCCTGATGGATACCTACAGTTCCTATAATGTGCTGCTGTTCAAGTACGTAGCGGGCCTGGTGGGCCTTGGTATCGCAAGATTCACATTGGGGAGAGGGCACAAAACGGAAAAGAAAGACTACATCCCGTTTCTTGTCGTCACATTCTTTGGAGTAGTGATGTATTTCGTGTGCGACTATGCGGCACTGGATTATCTGCCGATCTCGACCATTACCATTGTCCTGGCCTTCGTGCCGGTGGTATCCATCCTGGCAGAGCGCATCATCTTCAAAAAGAAAATGACGGCGAAGATCGTGATTGGCGTCATCGGCTCAGTAGTTGGCGTGGCCATCGTCATCGGCACGGACTTCAGATCGATTTTCCACGGAAGCCTCATCGGATATGCCCTGGCGTTCGGTGCGGTGTTCTCCTGGGTCATCTATAATTTCCTCATGGAACCACTCTCGAAGAAATATTCCCATTACACCATCGGATTCAATCAGGTGTTCTGCGCACTGATACTGATCCTGCCGTTTCAGATCAGCAGCCCTCCGGACCTGACCTTGTTCCGGCCGGAGATGCTCGTAGGCGTTCTCTACCTCGGCTTTGGCAGCGCCCTCGTGGGCTACATGGCCATGCCGATCGCCCTGCGAAATCTGGGCCCGACGCCTTTTGGGATATTCTCGAACTTTCTTCCGATCACATCCGCGGCCTTTGCATGGATCTTCCTGGGGCAGTCCATGACGATCCTGCAGATGATAGGGTGCGCCATCGTCATATTCTTCTCCTGCCTCGTGATCGTGGAAGTGGGGAAGCGGGACGCAGCGGCTGCCGCAGAATAAGCATCGATATTGCGTGTGCGTTTTGACAAGAGGCTGTAAAGGCCTCTTTTTTGTTTTTGAAGGGCTCTCTCCTCGCCTTTTGGATACCTAAATTTCTGGAACCATTGGAATTAAAAGGGCTACGTATCTGAGGTGCCATAAGGCTGACTCACCGACATCGCATCGATATAAATAAGATGACGAATATAACAGTGAGAGACATTTTTCAGGAGAGAGATGTTGAATCTGCATGCCAAAATTCTGCCAGAAGGCCCTTTATGGATACCTAGGACTGGTTATTTCAACGGCTGAAAGATTTTAGGTATCCGAAATGTGATATTACTATTTGTTCAAACCATGTTCGATATAGTATCATATCTCCTTAGTTTATTTTTAGAGGATCATCAATGTGGGAAGATGAAATGGCTGATCATGGCTATGCGACTCTGCAGAAACCAATCCGGATGCCAGATCAAGCAAGTATGTTGAAATTTCGTTGGCGTTAGCATCCATATCAGGGTTTTCAGGACAGGCGTGGATGCCTGGGAGGTCGTAGTTTCAACGTTCTTGATCGATTTAGCATCCAGCATGGAGAATTTTGGAAGAAATGGATGCCTGGAGGGTCGAAGTTTCAACGTTCTTCGTCATTTTAGCATCCAGATTCGTTTTCGGAGCAACTGCCAACCAGATCCACAGGAATCATGAAGCCCCCAAGACCCATAAAGAGCAACGCAAATACCTTCCTGCTTGCAATTCACGGTTTCAATCTGACCGGACTTCTGATATACTATTAGATTAGAAAA
>CAMNNV010000017.1 GCA_946546075.1 uncultured Bacillota bacterium
ATACTTGAGTTCGAATTCTTTCATTGTTTGACCACCTTTACTTATTCTTGTTCACCAGGTTCTCGCTGATCTCTCCTGTTGCAAGATCTGTGTAGCGAACGTACAGGGATATCTTATTATCATCATCCAGAGCATTCCAGATGGCTTCTGTCATTTCATCAATATCGTCAACGATAGCAACTCTCTCAGGCTCGCCCTGGAAAGTTGGAAGTGGGTTCCCGTCTGTCACGTATGTGTGGAGGAAGTGGCCTACTCCCGGGATCGCAGGGTACGCGAAAGTGTATCTGCTGCATGCACTTCCCTCAGCATCTGCACTCTTGAGGATGCTCATCTGATACGTGAAATCTCCGCCTCCGAAGGACAGCATTCCGCTGATTCTCGGTGTGAGGTTCGGTGCATCCGGCTCAAACTGCCTTGAAGTGAGAGATTCTGAGAAGCTCTTTCCTGCTTCAAGACCTTCATAAATCGTATCTGTCTGATCTCCATTGGTGACGATCAGATTGTCGCCGTATTCTCTTACAGCTGCGTAGATGATGAGGCTAGGGTCTTCGACCTTTGATGCGTCGAAAGGCTCTGTGTAGACAGCGCCGTCCTTCTCTGTGAAGATCCTGTTTCTGCTGTTCGCACTTCTTCCCATGATGAAGTATGCAGCGCATGCTTTGCTTCCGTCAGCAGTTTTGCCGATCACGATTCCTCTTCCGCAGTAAGGATTCCCCTTTTCGATCTGCTCAGCAATGGTGTTTACCTTGTATACGTCCATTCTTTACTCCTTCCCGTCCCAGCAGTACGTGCAAAGCTTGCACTTGTCGAGACCTATAGCTTCCACGACTCCGTCAAGAGACTGGAATTCGATTGATGTGAGTTTGAGTTCTTCTCTGATCGCTTCGCGAAGCCTGATGCCTCGTTCGCTCTTCGGATCGAGATATTCGTCTATATGTTCTGAGCCCTCTTCGCCTTCCAGATCGTAGATTTTTCTTCTGGCGATGAGCTCCATCTCGCTGTTGGATCTGGAGAAGTTCAGATATTTGCATCCGAACATGATCGGAGGGCATGCAGATCTCATGTGGACTTCCTTCGCACCGTTCTCGAAAAGGAATTCGACGGTTTCCCTCATCTGGGTACCTCTGACGATGGAGTCGTCCACGAAGAGAAGTTTCTTGTCTTCGATCAGCTCCGGTACCGGGATCTGCTTCATCTTAGCGACTTTGTTTCTTTCGTTCTGCACCGTCGGCATGAAGCTCCTTGACCACGTCGGTGTGTATTTGATGAATGGTCTTGCGAACGGCACGTCGCATGCGTTGGCATATCCTATGGCGTGCGGCGTTCCGGAATCAGGTACTCCGCCTACGTAGTCGATATCCTGCGCCTTGCCCGTTTCCTTGTCGAACTCGGCCATGATCCTGCCGTTTCGGTATCTCATGACCTCGACGTTGACGCCCTCGTAGGAGGAAGTCGGGTATCCGTAGTAAGACCAGAGGAATGCACATATCCTCATCTCGTCTCCAGGAGGAACGAGCTGCTTCACCCCGTCGAGAGATACCTCTACGATCTCTCCCGGGCCCAGCTCCTTCTCCATTTCGTAGCCCAGCTTCTGCTGCGCGTAGCCTTCGAAGGATATGCTGTATCCGTCATCACGTTTGCCGATGAGCACCGGCAGTCTGCCGAGTCTGTCTCTGGCTGCGATGATATGACCGTCGTCTTTGAGGACCATGATGGACGCCGTGCCCTCTACCTGCTCCTGGGCGAACCTTATGCCCTCTGCAAAGGTGTGCCTCTGGCTGATGAGGGCTGCGATGAGCTCCGTGGAATTGATCCTGCCCCCTGTCATGGCCTCGAAATGACCGTTGTGGTCCATATATTTCTCGATCAGATCCTCGGCGTTTCGTATGATCCCGATGATGCATACTGCAAAGGTTCCGAGGTTCGATCTTACCAGCAGCGGCTGCGGATCATAGTCACTGATGATGCCTATGGCTGAGCAGCCCTTCATTTCTTTATCTATGTTGCTGAACTTCGTTCTGAAAGGTGAGTTTTCGATGTTATGGATCTCTCTCTGAAGTCCGATCTGACTGTCGTATGCTGCGATGCCTCCACGTCTCGTTCCGAGATGTGAATGATAGTCAGTACCGTAATACACCTCACTTATAGCATCAGTCTTACTGATTGCTCCGAAAAATCCACCCATCTATTTTGCTCCTTTCTCTTTGTAATCCTTCACAGCCTTTGCAAGGCCTTTGGCAAGGATCTCGTGCTCCACTTCAAGGACTCTCGCTGCCAGTTCTTCCGGAGTATCTCCTTCCAGCACCGGCACTTTCTCCTGCAGGATGATCTTTCCTGTATCTACTCCTTCATCCACGAAGTGAACAGTAGCACCGCTCTCCTTTTCGCCGCCTTCGATGACTGCTCTGTGGACATGCATGCCGTAGAATCCCTTGCCGCAGTATTTTGGTATCAGGGATGGATGGATGTTAATGATCCTGTCGCGGTATTCTCCGATGACTTCCGGCGCCAGGACTTTCATGTATCCTGCCAGCACGATGAATTCGGCTCCGCATTCCTTCAGCTGTGCGAGGACCTCTTCCTGGGTCTTCGCAACGGACGTCTCTATGCCTGCTTCCCGGGCTCTCGTAAGAGCATACGCCGTGTCTTTGCTTGCGATGACTCTCACGATCTTCGTATCCGGGAGCTGCCCGGCTTTCTCTTTGTCTATCAGTGCCTGCAGGTTGGTCCCTCCACCTGAACAGAGCACAGCGACCTTGACTTTTTCACTCATACTATTTCCTTCCTACTGGTTGTCGGGATAGTTTATGATCACATCGCTGTCAACGCGCTCTACGATATCGCCGATGACCCAGGCCTTCTCGCCTGCGCCTCTGAGCGCTTCTACTACTGCCTCTGCATCTTCTGCATCTACTACCATCATCATTCCTACGCCCATGTTATATGTTGAGAACATCTCTTCTCTGTCGATGTTTCCGCATTTTTTGATGTATGGGAAGATCGGCGGAACGTCCCATGTTCCTACGTTGATGGAAACAGCGGTCTCCTCAGGGAGGATCCTAGGGATATTCTCATAGAATCCGCCGCCTGTGATGTGGACGATGCCCTTGACATCGAAATTCGGGAGTACTGCTTCACATGCTGCCGCATAGATCTTTGTTGGCCTCAGGAGTGCTTCTCCCAAAGTTTCCCCGAGGTCTTCCACATAGTCGTGCACGTCCATCCCCATCTTGTCGAAGAATACTTTGCGCACCAGAGAATATCCGTTGCTGTGTATTCCTGTGGATGCGATGCCTACGATCTTCTGACCTGCCTCGACTTTGTCTCCTGTTATGATCTTGTTCTTGTCTACGATGCCGACAGAGAAACCTGCCATATCGTATTCGCCTTCGCTGTAGAAGTCA
Organism: uncultured Bacillota bacterium; assembly: GCA_946546075.1. Taxonomy (GTDB): domain Bacteria; phylum Bacillota; class Clostridia; order Peptostreptococcales; family Anaerovoracaceae; genus Lentihominibacter. The sequence continues at coordinate 3,405 of CAMNNV010000017.1, forward strand.
GGCATCTCTGCAGTCTCGCCGCCTACGAGAGCGCTTCTTCCCTGGATGCAGCCCTCTGCGATGCCCTTGACGATGTCTGCGATCTTCTCAGCTTTGACCTTGCCTGTTGCGATGTAGTCCAGGAAGAAAAGCGGTTTCGCACCCTGGCAGAGTACATCGTTGACACACATGGCAACGCAGTCGATACCTACGGTGTCGTGCTTGTCCATGAGAAATGCGATCTTCAGTTTCGTTCCCACGCCGTCTGTACCGGATACGAGCACAGGCTGCTCCATATCCTTGACATCAAGTGCCACGAGACTTCCGAAGCTGCCCAGTCCTGTGAGCACGCTGTCGTTGAATGTCGCCTTGACGTGGTCTTTCATCAGTGATACCGCGCGCTGACCCTCTATAGTGTCGACTCCTGCGTCTTTGTAAGTAAGTTTTTCTTCTGACATGTTATTTCCCCTCATTAAACTCCTTGTCCAGTGCTACGATCTCTTCTTCCTGACGGCGCTTGAAGTCTTTGATTGCCTGACGCAGTTCAGGGTTTCCTGTTGCCAGGATCTGTACTGCCAGGATCGCTGCATTCTCTGCACCGTCGATTGCAACGGTTGCTACAGGAACGCCCTTTGGCATCTGCACGACGCTGAGAAGTGAATCAAGTCCGTCGAGGGTGCTTGATTTCATCGGGATGCCGATGACTGGAAGCGGTGTCGTTGCTGCCAGTACTCCTGCCAGGTGCGCTGCTTTACCTGCTGCTGCGATGATGGCTCCAAAACCGTTCATCTCTGCTTCTTCTGCGAACTTCTCTGCCTGCTTCGGTGTCCTGTGCGCTGAGATGATTCTCGTTTCATACTCCACACCGAACTCCTGCAGTTTCTGTTCACACTTCTGTACTACCGGATAATCGGACTTGCTGCCCATAACGATCGCTACTTTCAGGTTTGCCATTCTCTCGTTCCTTTCTGTATATCTGAAAATATCTGTTTCTATTTGAAGTAATTGACGCCGGATTCAAAGATCTTCATGTCCTTTTCTCCGTAAACGTTCTTGTAAAGATTTTCGCCGATTCTCTCGGAATGTCCCATCTTACCGAAGACTCTTCCGTCAGGTGAAGTGATACCTTCGATAGCCATGACAGATCCGTTCGGGTTGAATGCGATATCCATGGACGGTTTGCCGCTGAAGTCCACGTACTGCGTAGCGATCTGGCCGTTTGCGATGAGCCTTTCCACTACTTCCGGCTTGGCGATGAATCTTCCTTCGCCGTGGGAAACAGGAATGGTGAAGACATCTCCTGTGTTCACTCCTGCCAGCCATGGTGACTTGACGGAAGTGATCCCTGTTCTGACGAGGCAGGATGCGTGTCTGCCGATGGTGTTGTACGTAAGAGTCGGGCTGTCTTCCGTACCGTCTGTGATCTTACCTTCCGGTACGAGTCCCAGCTTGATCAGCGCCTGGAATCCGTTGCAGATACCGAGCATCAGTCCGTCTCTGTTTTCCAAAAGATCTGCGACTGCTTCCTTGATGTTCGGGTTCTTGAATACGGCGGCGATGAATTTCGCAGAGCCGTCCGGCTCATCTCCTCCGGAGAATCCTCCAGGGATCATGATGATCTGGCTCTCTCTTATCTTCTTCTCAAGTTCTGAGATGGAATCTTCCAGCTGCTCTGTAGTCAGGTTGCGGATGATGTGGATATCCGCTTCCGCGCCTGCCTTCGTGAAGGCTCTTGCTGTATCTACTTCGCAGTTCGTTCCAGGGAAGGTCGGGATGACCACCTTCGGTCTTGCCACCTTCACAAGAGGTGTGCCTGTATATCTCTCGTTGTAGAACGGCTGCTCTACCTTCGTGTTGTCTGCCTTGTATCTGAATTCCTTCGTCCTTACCGGGAATACGCCTTCGATCGGATCCTGCCACTTGACGATGATGGCTGCGACTTCCTCGCCCTCGCCGTTGATGGTGAGCTTGCCGTCTGCTGACGTCTTACCGATAATGGTGTGCGCGGAACCTTCGAGGAGTGCTTCTGCATCTTCACCTGCAGGGATCTCGAGAATGAGGCTTCCGTATGCCGGTACCAGGATATCCCCAGTCGCTGTGATGTCGGCGCCGATTCCGTTACCGACTGCCATCTTCACGAGAGCGATGTACAGTCCGCCTCTTCCGATGGTCTGAGCTGCCAGGAGCTTACCTTCCTCTGCAAGCTGTCTTACCTTCAGCAGGTTCGCCTTGAAGACATCGAAGTCGATGAGGCCGTCCTTGTCTACCGGTGCGGAAAGGACTGCTACTGTGCTTCCCTTCTCCTTGAACTCTGTGGAGAGTACTTCCGCTGCGTCGATCGTAGTGATCGCAAAGGATGTGAGTGTCGGAGGTACGTCGATGTCCATGAATGTTCCGGACATGGAGTCCTTGCCGCCGATGGCCGGGATCTCCAGTTCTTTCTGTACCTTCAGTGCTCCCAGCAGGGCTGCCATTGGCTTGCCCCATCTCTCAGGAGTAGTACCCAGCTTCTCGAAGTATTCCTGGAACGTGAGTCTGATCTTCCTGTAGTCGCCGCCCATTGCTGCGATCTTCGCTACGGAATCGATGACTGCATAGAACGCGCCGTGGAACGGACTCTTCGATGAAAGCTGCGGATCGAATCCGTAGGACATGATCGTTGCCGTCTGCGCATCTCCTTCTGTAACAGGGAGCTTCGCTGCCATACCTGCTGCAGGGGAAAGCTGATACTTACCGCCCAGTGGCATGAGCACGGTTCCTGCTCCGATGGTGGAGTCGAATCTCTCGATGAGGCCCTTCTTGCTGCAGCAGTTGAGGTCTACCAGCAGCTGCTCCTTCGTCTTCTCTTCTTTGAAAACGTCCAGGATCTCTACGCCTCTGAGAGCCGCATCTTCTGCGCTCACCTTTGCGAACTGCTGCGCTCCGTTCGTATTCAGGAAGTCTCTTGAAAGATCCAGGATGCACTTTTCTCTCCAGAACATCCTGACTCGGTTCGTATCCGTAACTGCCGCAACGACGGTTGCTTCCAGGTTTTCTTCATCAGCGTATCCGATGAATTCATCCACCTTGTCCGCTTCAACAACGACTGCCATTCTCTCCTGTGATTCGGAGATGGCCAGCTCTGTTCCGTCGAGACCTTCGTACTTTTTCTTGACCAGATCCAGGTTGATGTCCAGGCCGTCTGCCAGCTCACCGATGGCTACCGATACACCGCCGGCACCGAAATCGTTACATCTCTTGATGAGGGTCGCGACTTCTTTGCGTCTGAACAGTCTCTGTATATTTCTCTCTACAGGCGGGTTGCCCTTCTGGACTTCTGCTCCGCATGTATTGATGGATTCTTCTGTGTGTTCCTTTGAGGAGCCGGTAGCTCCGCCGCATCCGTCACGGCCCGTTCTGCCGCCTACGAGGATGATGCGGTCGCCCTTCTCAGGCACTTTGCGGATGACGTGATCTGCAGGGGCTGCGCCTACTACAGCACCGATCTCCATTCTCTTGGCTACGTAGTTATCGTGATAAACTTCGTCGACGAGGCCTGTTGCCAGTCCGATCTGGTTACCGTAGGAACTGTAGCCTGCTGCTGCCGTCTGAGTGATCTTTCTCTGCGGGAGCTTGCCCTTGATCGTATCTTCTACAGGGACTCTAGGGTCCGCTGCTCCCGTCACTCTCATGGCCTGGTAAACGTAAACTCTTCCTGAGAGCGGGTCTCTGATGGCTCCGCCCAGGCAGGTCGCTGCACCACCGAACGGCTCGATCTCTGTCGGGTGGTTATGCGTCTCGTTCTTGAACATGACGAGCCAGTCTTCTTCTTTGCCGTCGATCTTGGCCTTGACTTTGATGCTGCAGGCGTTGATCTCCTCTGACTCATCAAGGTTGTCTACCTTGCCGTGCTTCTTGAGGTACTTGGCGCCGATGCAGGCCATATCCATGAGGCAGAGGTTCTTCTCTCTGTCGCCATAGACGTCCTGTCTCATAGCCATATATTCATCAAAAGCTGCCTGTACGATCCTGCCGTACTGGCTGTCCTCGAATTCTATTTCTTCCAAAGTGGTGTTGAAGGTTGTGTGTCTGCAGTGGTCAGACCAGTATGTATCGATGACCTTGAGCTCTGTGAGGGTCGGGTCTCTCTTCTCTGTATCCTTGTAGTATGCCTGGATGAACTTGATATCTGCAGGACTCATTGCGAATTCCATCTCCTGCCTGTACTGCTCCAGCGCCTCCGGGCTCATATGTGCAAAGCCGTCTACGGTCTTCACATCTTCCGGTGGTGTCGTCACGAGATCCAGACTGTCCGGTTTCTCCATTGCGGCAAGCTGTGAATCAACAGGGTTGACGCAGTAGTTTCTCATGGTCTCCACCTGCTGGCTGCTCAGTCTGCCATCCAGAACGTATACTCTCGCGAACTTGACGATGGCATCTGCCTTACCGTTCATGAGCTTGATACACTGCGCTGCAGAGTCTGCTCTCTGGTCATACTGACCAGGCAGATATTCTACTGCAAAGTGTGTATGGTGCTTCACATCCTGCGGCAGCTCCTCTTCGTATATCGTATCGATCGCTGCTTCTGCGAATACGGTGTACTTCGCTGCCTCATAAGTTTCATCATCTATCCCGTCGACATCGTAGCGGTTCAGGATCCTTATTCCCTTGAGATGATCGAAATGGAGATTCTCCTTCACATCATCAAAAAGAGCCTTGGCCTCTACATCAAATCCCGGTTTCTTCTCAACGTACAACCTTCTAACCATGTGGAATGTTCCTTTCTTTGAAATAGTCACAATATAACAGCATAATAGTAGCATTTTTGACCGTTTGTTTCAACGATTTGGGCTGTCTTTGGTGGTATAAAACATTTAAATGCAACTGACCCCTGCGGGAACATTCCCACTGGGGTCAGGTCATATCGCTTTATTTAAAATAGCGGTGGTCGCGCCTTGGCATCTGTCCTTACAGCCACGACGTAGAACCTTCCGTTTTTGCTATCATTGGTGCATGTGCTCAGGGTGATGAGCTGGTCTCCGTACTCAGGGACGACACCTGTATTGTAATTGCTCTCCGAGATCACGCCCTGGACGAACTCGTCGAACTTTTCTTCGGTCGTTATATTGGCATACTTATAGTATTTGAAGCCCGGATCTGATTCGCTTCTGATCGTGGAGTACCCTGCTGCTACGACGGTATACGTACCCTGTCCGCCTTTGTAGATGGTGTCGAACTTGATCTCGCTGTGCTCCTTATAGAACTCCTCGTCCTTGTATTTGACGATGTCGTGGAACATGGTGCCGTTCTTCATATTATGGCCGTAGATCAGGAAGTTCGACGTCGGCAGGAATATATCGCTGGAAGCGTCCATGAAAGGCACTCCGCCTGTGGAATATTCCCCATCAAAATCGCGCCTGAGATAGTATTCAGGCTCCTTTGGTGTCTGCATCACAGGAAAATCCACCTTCGTTCCTTCGATGGTGATCCACCCGATCAGGTCGTGGTTCTTCTCCCAGATCGGCACATACTTACCGATGATCGTTCCCTTATCCGTCCTGAGATCCTCCAGCATCTCCATGTCTTTGAGAGACGTGAGATCTCCCATGTCCCGGTAAGCATCGATAAAGTATTTCGCTATGTATCCGCCTGCCCCTACGAAAACGATCAGGCAGATCACGATGATTATCTTTCTTACTATCTCCATTCTATCCCCTACTTATTCCTGAACTTCGCCGGTCTCTTCTCTACGAAGGCGTGCATCCCTTCGACTCTGTCTTCTGATGCAAAAGCCCTGTAAAACGACTCGGTCTCTATGCGAAGACCTGTTTTGAGATCGCACTGAAGGCCGCTGTTGATGGCTGATTTCGCCACATCGATGGCGATCGGAGCCATGGCGCAGATCTTTCTGGCAAGGCCCATCACCGTATCCATCAGTTCTTCCGGCGCTACCACCTTGTCGACGAGTCCGATCCGCAGAGCTTCCTGGGCATCTATCGTTTCTGCGCAAAGGATGAGCTTCTTCGCCATCCCTTTGCCTACGAGGCGCGGCAGTCTCTGGGTCCCGCCGTATCCCGGGATGATCCCAAGACCCACCTCCGGCTGACCGAACTTCGCCTTTTCGGATGCGATCCTGAAATCACAGGACATGGCAAGTTCGTTTCCGCCGCCGAGAGAATACCCGTTGATCGCTGCGATGACCGGCTTGCGGTTGTTTTCGATGGTGCTCATGAGATGGTGTCCTTTGAGGACCATCTCTCGTCCCTCATCTCCTGTGAGCCTTCCCATTTCTTCGATGTCGGCCCCTGCGATAAATGATCTTCCTGCACCGGTGATGACAGCCACCTTTACCTCGGGGTCACTGTCGATCCGGCTGAACAGATCGTCAAGTTCTGCTACAACTTCCAGATTCAGCGCGTTGAGAGCCTCCGGCCGGTTCATCGTCACGATGCCAACGCCCTCTGATACTTCAAAAATGATATGCTTATATTCCATGCTTTCTTCCCTTAGAAATATACGGGCAGAGTTACCTGCCCGCGTTCATGCTTCCTTGATCAAGCCTCGCGGCCCTTTGCAAATGCTTCCTTGTTGAGATCTACGAATTTCGGTTTCACGAACTTCTCGATGACGCTGATCCATTCCTCTTCACTGAACGGCAGTGCCTTGGATGCTGCTCCGAGAAGCACCACGTTTACGGCCTTCACGCTGCCGCATTCCGTTGCGATGGAAAGTGCATCCAGCGTGTTCACGGCTCCTGCGTTCTCCTCCAGCGTGCCCATGATGTCTTCCGGGTACTTGGCCTGGCCGAGAACGACAGGCATCGGCATGATCTGCTGCGTATTCACATACATCTCGCCGCCTTTCTTCAGATACGGCAGCCATCTGTACGCTTCCAGTTCTTCAAATGCCAGGATGACATCAGCATCGCCCTTCTCGATGAGAGGTGAGTTCACGGTATCATCGCTGATCTTCACGTGAGTCACTACGCTTCCGCCTCTCTGGGACATGCCGTGCACCTCACTGAGTTTCACATCGTAGCCCTTCATGAGAGCCAGGTTGCCGAGAAGTACGCTGGCCAGAAGAGTTCCCTGTCCGCCGACTCCGACGATGAGGATATTCGTGTTCATTATCTGGCCTCCTTTCCCGGTACTTCGATCGCATCAAATTTGCAAACCTTCGTGCAGAGTCCGCATCCTACGCAGCTCTCCGGAAGGATGTACGGTCTTCCGTCCTTCTCCTCGATGGCAGGACATCCGATCTTCATGCACATCTTGCAATTTTTGCAGTTATCGTTGATGACGTGGACTGTCATCGGCTGCTTCACGATGAGAGCACAAGGTCTCTTCGTGATGACGACGGACAGTGCGTCACGCTTCGTTTCTTCCTTCAGGATCTTCTCCAGTTCTTCCAGTTCGAACGGATCCACCTCTACGACGTGTTTCACGCCAAGCGCTCTGCAGACCTCCGCAAGGTCAACGGCCGGAGCCTCTTCGCCCTTGGCATTCTTGCCGGATGCCGGGTTCTGCTGGTGTCCCGTCATGCCTGTGATCCTGTTATCCAAAATGATCACGGTTCCCGTGGAGCCGTTGTATGCCATGTTCAGAAGTCCTGTGAGCCCTGAGTGGAGGAATGTGGAATCTCCCAGGACTGCCACGGTATTATCGCTGCTTCCCGTTGCCTTCTCAAAGCCGTGAGCCATTCCGATGGATGCGCCCATGCAAAGGCAGGCGTCCATGGCGGATGTCGGCGGCAGTGCTGCCAGCGTGTAGCATCCGATGTCTCCCATGACGTTGAGCTTCAGCTTGCTGAGGATGTGGAAAAGTCCTCTGTGCGGGCATCCCGCGCAAAGAAGCGGCGGTCTTCCCGGTGCGTCCGTGATCTCAACAGATTCCGGGATCTCCTTGCCGAAAGCTTTTCGGATCATGTTGGCGCTGTACTCGCCCTGGATGGTGAAGAGCTCTTTGCCGCCGGCGAATTCGATGCCGTCTGCCTTGAGCTGTTCTTCGAAGAACGGGTCGCCTTCTTCTATGATATAGAGTTTGTCCACTTTTGACGCGAAGTCGTGGATCATTTTCTTAGGTAATGGATTGATGAGTCCGAGCTTGAGCACGCTGGCTTCCGGCAGTGCGTCCTTGACGTACTGATAGCAGATGCCGCTTGTGATGATGCCTATGGATGGATCGTTCATCTCTACTTTGTTGATCTCAAAGGAGTTTCCATCCTCTTCGATCTGGGCCAGTCTCTTCTCCTGTGCAACGTGGAGCTTGATGGCCATAGCAGGCATGGCTACGCGCTTCTGGAAATCCTTCACATACGGGATGAGCTCCCTTTCTTCGCGCTCGCCCACTGTCACGATACCTCTCGAATGAGAAACTCTCGTGTTGGATCTTAAGAGAACCACCGTGTCGTACTTTTCGCTCATCTCGAAAGCGTACATCATGAAATCTTTGCATTCCTGAGCGTTGGCAGGCTCTAAAATCGGGACTCCTGCACTTCTTCCGTGGTATCTTGAGTCCTGCTCGTTCTGGCTGGAATGACATCCGTTGTCATCTGCCACCAGCACTACGCAACCTCCTGAAACGCCTGTATATGCCGCTGTATAAAAAGGATCTGCTGCTACGTTCAGGCCCACATGTTTCATGCATGAAAGGGAACGGGCGCCTCCTACAGAAGCACCGATGGCAACCTCTACACCCACCTTCTCATTCGGTGCCCACTCTACGTGGACTTCCTTCGTCTTTGCCAGTGTCTCGGTGACCTCCGTGCTAGGTGTCCCCGGATACGACGATACGACTTTGACGCCGGCTTCATATGCACCGCGTGCGAAGGCTTCGTTGCCCAGCATTATCATCTTGTCCATTGAAATATACCTTCCTCATCTATTTTTTGGCTTACCAATAGACTATAACATAAATCCTTGTGGTTTTACACATAAACCTTTATAATATAGGTGTCTCGGCAGACAATAGAATGCCGCGATCCTAATTACATCGAGTATTTCCTTAGAGAGGGCTGCATACAGTCAGCCCTCTTGCTAATTTAGGAGGAGCAGAATCATGCAGGAGAAAAAAACTGTAGCTGATTATATATCAGCAGTGCCGGATTTCCCGAAGCCGGGGATCATCTTCAGAGACATCACCAGCGTACTCAAGGATCCTGAAGGCTTCCACCTTGCTATCGATGAGATGCAGGCGAAACTGGAAGGTCTCGAATTCGATGCTATCGTAGGCCTCGAATCAAGAGGATTCATCATGGGAACGCCACTTGCGTACAACATGAACAAGCCGTTCATCCTCGTCCGCAAGAAAGGCAAGCTGCCGAGAAAGACGATCGGAACGAGCTACGCTCTGGAATACGGCACTGCAGAGATCGAGATCCACGAAGAGGATCTGGCACCTGGTTCGAAAGTAGTCCTGGTGGACGATCTCATCGCAACGGGCGGCACGCTCAAAGCATCCGCAGAGCTCGTAGAGAGACTTGGCGCAGAAGTAGTCAAGATCCTCTGCCTGCTTGAATTAAAAGGTCTTGAAGGACGCAAAGTCCTTGAGGGATACGACATCGAGACTGTCGTACAATATGAGGGGAATTAACTGAAGTAAACAAGGAGGAAAGGAAAATTGGAAAATCTGTTCAAGCTCCAGGAGAATAACACCTCCGTCCGGACTGAGATCGGTGCTGGTGTTACGACCTTCATGACGATGGCTTACATCCTGGCAGTAAACCCTAACATTCTCGGTGCCGCAGGAATGGATCCCACAGCGATCCTTATCGCGACCGCTCTGGCATCCTGCATCGGTACCTTCTGCATGGCATTCCTGGCCAACATGCCTTTCGCATTATCTGCAGGTATGGGTCTCAATGCCTACTTCGCCTACACGGTAGTTCTGGGACAGGGCGTGTCATGGCAGACTGCTCTGCTGGCAGTATTCATCGAAGGTCTTATCTTCATACTGCTGACACTCACTAACGTACGTGAGGCGATCTTTAACGCGATCCCTATCCACATGAAGACCGCGGTATCGGTTGGTATCGGTATCTTCATCGCATTCATCGGATTGCAGAATGCAGGTCTTGCAGTAGACTCTGCGACACTCGTTACTATCACGAACTTCACGGAGAACTTCCACACAGCAGGGATCCAGGCTGTTCTCGCTATGGTAGGCCTGTTCATTATCGCGATTCTCTATGTGAAGAACGTAAGAGGTTCCATCCTCATCGGTATCCTGGTGACTTGGATCCTGGGTATCTTCTGTCAGCTGGTTGGCCTGTATCAGGTAGATCCTGAGAACGGATTCTTCTCACTGATCCCTACAGCGATCATCAGCTTTGACTTCTCCGCTCTGGGAGAAACATTCGGTCAGTGCTTCCACGCTGACTTCAGTACCGTAAGCATTTTCAACTTCATCGTAATCATCTTCTCATTCATGTTCGTTGATATCTTCGATACGATCGGAACTCTGATCGGTGTAAGTTCGAAGGCGAACATGCTGGACGAAGAAGGACATCTCCCTGCTATCAGACCTTGCCTGCTCTCAGACGCTGTGGCAACTTCAGCAGGTGCGATCCTCGGTACATCAACTACAACTACTTTCGTTGAATCAGCATCAGGCGTTGCTTCAGGCGGAAGAACAGGTCTGACATCCCTCACAACCGGATGCCTCTTCCTGCTCTCCATGATCTTCGCACCGCTCTTCACAGCGATCCCTTCCTTCGCAACTGCTCCGGCACTGCTGATGGTAGGATTCCTGATGTTCGAAGGCGTAACGAAGCTGAACTTCAACAAGGTAGATATGACAGACGCGATCCCTTGCTACCTGTGCATCATCGCAATGCCACTGTTCTACAGCATCTCCGAAGGTATCTCCATCGGATGCATCTCCTACGTGATCATCAAGCTGGCTTGCGGCAAAGGCAAGGAAGTTACTCCACTGATGTACGTACTGGCAGTACTCTTCATCCTGAAGTACGTATTCCT
>CAMNNV010000018.1 GCA_946546075.1 uncultured Bacillota bacterium
AGCGTCCTTGAGTTCCTTTATCCAGCCCAGATTCTGGATCTGCACGCATCCGAGCTCCTCAAGATGGGACCGGATCCAATCATCCATACGTCCCTTCGTTATAGCAGGCAGCACCACAAGCCCATCTCCGACCGCCTCACCTGCTGCAGGAGCAGACGCACGGGAAATGTCGTCTTTCACATCGAAGAGCACTTCCGGATCCACTGTCTCACGAGGCATCTTCCTGCGAGCCTCGTCCATAGCAGAGACCACCTCACGGCGGAGAGCATTGAGAACGGACTTCGGGATCGCGACCCCGGAATCCATCTTGACCCTGACATCGCCGGAATACACCGTACCTCCCAGTTTCGAAAGCTGCGCAGCCACATCCGCTTCCGTGGTCTCACGCCTGATTGCCGCTTCAACGACACCGCTTCCTTCTGCAGACACCTCGATCCCATCGCACTTCATGCGCAGCACCGGCACTTTCCCTTCGAACCCGTAGAAGGACAGCTCCGCGGACACTTTGCGCATATCATCGTCTGCAAAGGATGCACGGGCTCTCTCTAAGAGGTCCCGGGAGGTCACTTTGTAGACGGCGTCTTCTCTGCCAACGGGTTTCTTGATGTCTCCGATCCGGAGGCTGTGACCGCCGAGTTTCTTTCGGTACGTCACGACGTTTCCCACATCGGATATGAGGGGATCGGGATTTCGGATCTCTATGCCGTCTCCCATGGCGATGTCCTCGCCCCGGGCAAGGCTCACGTCTACGAGGACGCCCGATTTGTTGCCACGGACGACTTTGCCGACATAGATCCCTTCATTTTTTGGGCTGTTTCCGCTGAGAAGGTCAGCCCCGGGATCACCCTTCAGATATCCGTGAGTGAATCCACCTCTATTGAATATCTGCTTCAGGTCTTTCATATCTGCCGGATCGATGGACACGCGGTCAGTATCCCGGTACTGATCCAGGTACTTCCTATATATAGATGTAACAACTGCTACGTATTCGGGCGACTTGAGCCTGCCCTCGATCTTGAGGGAATCCACACCTGCCCGGCAAAGCTCCGGCAGAAGATCCAGCGTACAGAGATCCTTCGGACTCAGGAAGTACCCGCGCTGCCCCTTGTCATTCGTATACGGGAGCCTGCACGGCTGGGCGCACATGCCTCTGTTGCCGCTCCGCTCGTTTGCGCCTCCCATGAGTCTGCTGAGCTGGCACTGCCCCGAGTAACACATGCACAGTGCTCCGTGGCAGAATACTTCCACTTCTATAGGGTCGTCTCCGCTGTGGCATTCGAGGATGAATGCCTGGAGTTCCTCAAGCGTCAGTTCCCTTGCCGGCACCACTCTTTCATAGCCCAGCTCTCTGACGGAGGAGATGGCCTCGGGGTTATACACCGTGGCCTGGGTGGACAGATGCAGGGGCATATCGGGCAGGAACTTGTGCAGGAGTCTTCCGAGGCCCAGGTCCTGGATGATGAGTCCGTCCACTCCCATCTCGTAGAGACTGCACCCATATGAAAAAGCCTTAAACAGTTCATCGTCTCGGATGAGTGTGTTTAAGGTCACATATAATTTGACGTTTCTGAGGTGGGCGTATTCCACTGCAGCCTTCATGTCCTCATCGCTGAAATTGTCGGCGCGCATCCTGGCATTGAACATGGAGCCTCCCATGTACACCGCATCCGCCCCGTTCTGCACTGCGGCACGAAGCTGAGGAAAACCGCCCACCGGAGCAAGAAGCTCCGGTATGCGGCGATTCGTCATCTCTTTCTCCTATTTCTTTTTCCATGAGCTCTTGAGGCCTACGATCTTGTTGAAGACCTTCTCTGTGTCTGTGGTGAGCTCACTGTCTGCTATATAGTATCCTTTGCGGAAGAACTGGAAACGTTCTCCTGCTTTGGCTTCTCCGATGGACGGCTCTGCGTATCCCACGGTCTCCACCAGGGAGTCAGGGTTCATGACCTGCTCGCCGTTCTCATCTTCGATCATGAGGTAATCATAGTTTCTGATCCGGATCTTCACAGCCGTCTTCGCATCTACCCAGTGGATCGTGCCCTTGACTTTGCGTCCTTCGAAGCCGCTTCCGCTTCTCGTTTCAGGGTCATATGTGCAGAGCAGTTCTTTGATGGATCCGTCCTCGTTCTTGACTACTTCATTGCATGTGATGAAGTATGCACCCTTGAAACGGACTTCGTTGCCCGGGAAGAGTCTGAAGTACTTCTTCACAGGGACTTCCATGAAGTCATCTCCATCCACGTAGAGTTCGCGGCTGAACGGGATCTGCCTGTTGCCCATTTCAGGCACTTCTCTGCTGTTCTCGATCTCCATCATCTCCGTCTGATCTTCCGGATAGTTCGTGATGATGATCTTGATCGGGTTCTCTACGACGTTACGGTTCTCCACCTTCGTCTTCAGATCTTCTCTGACGCATGCATCCAGCAGATCCGCTTCAACGGTACTGTTGGCCTTGGCAACTCCGATCCTCTCGCAGAAATCCCTTACAGCTTCCGGAGTATATCCCCTTCTTCTGATGCCTGCGATGGTCGGCATTCTCGGATCGTCCCAGCCATCAACGATGCCATCATCGACGAGCGCCTTCAGATATCTCTTGCTCATGATGGTGTTGGTCAGGTTGAGGCGTGCGAACTCGATCTGCCTAGGCGGCTTCTCCCACTTGCCTACTGCTTCCAGTACCCAGTCATACAGAGGTCTGTGGTCCTCGAATTCCAGCGTGCAGATGGAGTGGGTGATCTTCTCTATCGCATCCTCGATCGGATGTGCGAAGTCGTACATCGGATAGATGCACCACTTGTCTCCCGTATTATGATGTGTCGCGTGGGCGATACGATAGATGATCGGGTCTCTCATGTTGATGTTCGGGGAGGCCATATCGATCTTCGCGCGCAAAACTTTCTCGCCGTCTGCGTACTTGCCGGCTTTCATATCTTCAAAGAGCGCGAGGTTCTCTTCGATGCTTCTGTTCCTGTACGGACTCTCCTTGCCCGGTTCTTTGAGTGTACCGCGGTACTCTTTGATCTGCTCAGGAGTGAGATCGCATACGTATGCTTTGCCATCCTTGATGAGTTTTACTGCGCATTCGTACATCTCATCGAAGTAGTCGGAAGCCCAGAGCCTGTTTGCCCATGTGAATCCCAGCCATTTGACGTCTTCTTCGATGGAGTTGACGTACTCCATATCTTCCTTGACCGGGTTCGTGTCATCGTATCTGAGATTGCACTTGCCTCCGTACTTGGCTGCCGTCGTGAAGTTCAGGCATATGCTCTTGGCATGCCCGATGTGGAGATATCCGTTCGGTTCCGGTGGGAATCTGGTGAGGATATCCTCGTAACAATTGCCTTCTTCCAGATCTTTGTCGATGGCATTGTGGATGAAATTATTGTTTTCATATGCTTCGGCCATTATGATCCTCCTTATGTATCGATCTCGCCTATATACTTATCTAATAGTAAACACGGGTGGTATGACAATTTCATCTGTCTGAGATTATCAAGGTCCATGTCTTCTTCTCTGTTTATGTATGTCGCCCCTCTGTCCCGGGCCATCCGGGAGAATTCTCTGAGCACCAGTTGGTAAAGGCCTCTGTATCTGTGATCTGCCTTCTCGATGTGCTCTACTATGGTGTCATCCCCCAACCATCCGCCGAATGCTGCGGCTTCGATCTGCCCGTCGATGTAAATGACGCATCCCATGCAGCCGAGCCTGTCCATGTTCCGCAGAGCATCCGCCATGGCCTCTTCCTCCATGATGAGGAACTTCATTTCTTCAGGAGGGATATCCTTATCCCTGTTGAAACGCCTGATGAACTCCATGATGTCGTCCGTCATCTCGGGCCGGAGCGGCTCAAGTTCCCATTCGTAGTTCTTCAGGAAATAGTTCAGGTGGTTCTTCTTGGAGTGGAGCTTTCGCCCGCTGAAGGTGAGGAATTTCTCCGTTTCATATATATAATCGTAATTCGGTCTGTCTTCTTCAAAAGTGATCCCGGGACTTACCCGCTTGATCATATCCAGCATATGACCTGGTACCAGTCTGATGGTGAACCGGACGCCGGCCTTCTCGAACTTCTCCCGGGCAAGGCGTATCGCCTCTGCCAGAGCCTCCTCGTCGTAACTTCCCGTCCTGGTCATAGGCGGCATCATGAAGTGCACTTCCTCATCATGTTCCAGTTCCAGGTGGGAAAGGCCTTCGATGCACAAGTACTCTCCGATGATCTCCCAGGTGAACTCGTTGATGTTCCTCCACATATAGAGAGAGGAAAAGGATGTCCCGGAGCACATATACCGGAAGCTGGCGAAATACTCTGCCAGTGTCTGCCTGTCTTCTATAGCTATCTTATTCGCGAAAATGCCCATCCTTTACTCGTCTATCCCCCAACTTCTCAGGTCTTCCATCTTGCCGTAGTAGGTCATGTCTCTCTGCAAAGGGGTGATGGTGGCATACCCTTTCTGGTCGGATATCACATCGAGGATCTCCGGCAGTCCCTCGTACATCAGAGGAGCTCCGCTGTACTGGTATTCGATGGTGTCCTTCATGGCGTCTTCGGCCGAGAAATATTCATTGTAATCTCTGGCGCCGAGGACTGTGTATCTTACGCCCTTGACTTCTTCCTTCGGAACATCGGGCACATTGATGTTTATCACGGTATCCGGTGATATCTTATCTGCAGCCTTCTTGATCGTGTTTACTGCCAGCTCACATGCATAGTCAAAATGAGATGCCTGGTGGCTTCCTACAGATACTGCTACTGCAGGCAGGCCGCATATATTGCCTTCTACTGCAGCTCCCACTGTTCCGGAGTAGATCGTATCCGTTCCCAGATTGCTTCCGTGGTTGATCCCTGCGAAAACCATATCGAGCTCGATGCCTCTTGCTCTCAGGAACCTGCAGCCCAGTTTGACGCAGTCAGCAGGCGTCCCGGAAAGAGCATAGGCAAGCTTCGCTCCCGGCACTTCTGTTCTGGCGCCGGTGATCTTCCTGCCTGTGGTTATGGAATGGCTGAATGCGCTCCTCTGCCCGTCAGGTGCGAACACATAAACATCGGCCACTTCAGAAAGAGCCATTACCAGTTCTCTTAATCCGCGAGCATCTATTCCATCATCATTTGCTATCAATACGTTCATATTCTCAGGTCTCCTCAACGCTTGTAAGCCGTCTTATGCCTCATGGCAG
The DNA here is from genome assembly GCA_946546075.1 of uncultured Bacillota bacterium. Lineage (GTDB taxonomy): Bacteria > Bacillota > Clostridia > Peptostreptococcales > Anaerovoracaceae > Lentihominibacter. The sequence continues at coordinate 5,173 of CAMNNV010000018.1, forward strand.
ATTCACCCGAGTATTATATCATAAAAGCAGCCGTTTATGGCTGCTTTTGGTGTACTAATCTCCCAAAACTTTGCCGATAGAATCGTGGATGACCAGAGTCGCCTCCTTATCGGCCTGGGTGCTGCTCTTATTGATGAGGATGAGGTCCTTGCCTCTGAAGTAATGGATCAGTCCTGCCGCAGGATATACCACGAGGGAGGTGCCTCCCACGATCATGGTATCGGCTTCTGCTATGGCATCTACCGCTCCTCTTATCACGGTATCGTCGAGGGCCTCTTCGTAGAGAACCACGTCAGGTTTGATGATGCCTCCGCATACAGGACACTTCGGTATGCCGTTCTCACAGTTGGCTTCATCCATGATGAAATCAAGATCGTAGAACTTACCGCATTCCATGCAGTTGTTCCTCAGTGTCGATCCGTGAAGTTCGAAGACAAGTTTGTTGCCCGCTTTCTGGTGCAGACCGTCTATGTTCTGTGTAACGATGCCTGTCAGCTTGCCTTCCTTCTCGAGTTTTGCCAGTGCAAGATGAGCCTTGTTCGGCTTGGCATCCTGATAAATCAGGTTCTTCTTGTAGTAATCGAAGAACGTCTCCGTATGTCTGTCGAAGAAACTTCTGCTGAGCATCGTTTCCGGCGAATGGCCGTAATCGTTCATGGCCTGGTACAGCCCCGACTCCGATCTGAAATCAGGGATGTTGCTCTCCGTTGAGACGCCCGCTCCCCCGAAAAACACTACTTTCTTGCTCTTGTCGATGATTTCTTTCACTCTTGGATCCATCGTCTCACCTCCTGATCTTATTTCACCCTTTGGAACTCCACCAGATGCTTGCGGTACTTCATCGGTACGTTGTTTCTCTGGCAGGCCGGGTTTATCCTCTGCTTGATGGCTATATTATCGAAGTAATCCTTCCAAAGCTGCTGATAGTCCATCTCTTCTTCAGTATACTCCGGAATATCCTCATCTGTAAAATCCGTTATGTACCACTCACGGCCGTAGGCCACGAGTGCCTTATCTCTTCCCACATCGTGGATGATAAAAGGCTGGAAGCTGAACCGCTCTGTGAAATGGTGCCACAGAAGCTCCGTCACATCGTGATCCGGCTCGATCCGCCCGTACATGATGCCGCCCTTCAGCTGTGCGAACCGGACGAACTGACGCATCTTCTCCGTCTCATTGCCGACGGCTTTGACTGCTCCCAGGACACCTTCTGCCACATCGTTGCCGTGCATCAAAGTGATCCCGGGGCCTACCCGAAACGCCATCACGGCGAAGCGAAGGATCTTCATTTCTTTGTCCGGCACCGATGAGAGGAACGTCTTATATATGCAGGTCACGGCATAGTGCGATACTTTCTCTTCGAGCGCATCGTAGACTCTGTCTGCCTTGTCCTGCTGCGTCTCCACCGTCATCACGTCGTTCAGCAGATTCATCTGATAACTGTCCTTCGTGAATATGCCTGTGGCCTTCTCCGTGTAATAATGATGATAGATACACGTCAGCAGCCCCGAAAAGCTCCCATCATAGAGGTAATCCATCAGATCACCCCCGATTCGCTGAGTTTCTCCATGGCCGCTCCCTGCTCCATGAGATTCCAGTTGGAGTCGAACATGGACATCTGCAGCCCGTCCTCCATACCGATCATGGCGGAGCGTATCGTCTCCGGAAGGAAGTCTCTATCGCCTCTGTACTTGCCCCTGCAAGTGATGAAGTATTTGGCCCGTTTGAGCACGACGCCCATCTTCTTGAGTTCATCGAAGCCGACGGAACTCATCCGTCTCGCTCTCAGGATGCGCCTTGCCGTCACTGCACCGATTCCCGGAACTCTCATGAGCTCATCATAGGATGCCCTGTTCACTTCCACCGGGAAGAAATCCAGATTGCGGAGCGCCCACATCACCTTCGGATCCAGATCTGGATCCAGGTTGTCTCCCGGGCCTCTGAACAGTTCGCTCACGGTAAACCCGTAGAATCGCAGGAGCCAGTCGGCCTGATATACTCTGTGCTCCCTCTTGAGAGGCGGTGCTCCCTTGATATCCGGAAGCTTCGGTGAGCTCACCACCGGTATGTATGCTGAATAGTAGACCCGCTTCATCTTGAAGGTCTTATAGAGGTTCTCGCTGGTGGTCAGGATCTGCGCATCGCTCTCCCCTGCAGCCCCGATGATCATCTGGGTCGTCTGCCCTGCCGGTGCAAAGGCGGTGCCGTCCCTTCTCTTCCGGAACGGTACCAGCGCATTATCGTAGGATAGTTTGTCTGTCCCCAGCATGTTGGCCGGTGTATTGATATCCTGTCCCTTGAACATATTGCCGGGCCCCACCAGAGCCCCACGCTCGATCAGAGTATTCGTGATCTGTTTCATCGGGGCGAATATCTGCTCCGGTTTCTTCTGCGGCGCCAGCATGCTCAGGCTCTCGGAATTCGGCATCTCGATGTTGATGCTGAGCCTGTCTGCCACGAGGCCGATCTCATGAAGGAGTTCCTTCGAAACGCCCGGTATGATCTTGGCGTGGATGTACCCCGTGAATCTGTATTCGTAGCGCAGTATGCTTATGGCCTTGAGGATCCTCTCCGCCGTATAGTCAGGAGAGACCTCCACAGCAGAGCTGAGGAACAGTCCCTCTATATAATTCCTTCTGTAGAACTCTATGGTCAGCCTTGCCAGCTCTTCCGGTTCAAAGGATGCGCGGGGGAAATCATTCTCCCGCCTGTTCACGCAATACTCGCAGTTATATACGCACTTGTTGGTGAAAAGCACCTTGAGCAGGGATATACACCTGCCGTCTGCAGACCAGCTGTGGCAAAGTCCTGCCGCTGTCGTGCTCCCGATGGCGCCGCTTCCTGCACGGCCCACACCGCTGCTGGAGCAGGACACATCGTACTTGGCACTGTCGGCAAGTATCTTGAGTTTATCCATTATCACATCCATCGAACTACCCATGGCGCACCTCCACAGGATTATTATATCATTCGATGAACATACGTTCAAGAACGGATGTTTGCATTTCTAAACGCTGCCGCAGCGGCGCTCCTTCGTCCTGTTCATATGACGCTCCATGGCCTGGGCACCTGCCTTGACATCTCTGTCCACGAAAGCTTTAAAGATGCCTCTGTGCTCCTCCAGCACCTGCTGGAGGTAATCGTCGTCATAGATAGCCTCCGCATTCTTGTATTTACAGATGTTCTGGTAGGACGCCAGCAGCTTTTGGAGCTGCCTGTTATCTGCCGCCTCGTAGATCACCTGATGGAACCCGCTGTTGATGGTGAGCATCTTGTCGATGTCGTTTCGCAGGGTATAGAACTCCATGAATTCAAAGGTCTCTTCGAGGGCATCCATCTGCTCATCCGTGATCCTCGCGATAGCCCACTTCACCGCCTGGATCTCGCATATTTTGCGAAGCTCGAAAAGGTCTCTGTAATCCTGATCGCTCATGCCGACGACGAAGGCTCCTCTGTTGAGAATCATCTCGATCAGCCCGTCCGCTTCAAGCTGACGCAGCGCTTCCCGCACCGGCGTCCTGCTGATGTCATATCTCTTGCAAAGTTCCTGCTCGGTCAGTTTCTGCCCGGGCTTGAATACCCCCGTCAGTATGTCATGCCTCAGTTTGCCAAGAAGCGAGTCACTTATAGGGGCGTTCCCGCTGTCTAAGTCTCCGGGGAATTTATATACTACCATGGCAGTCTCCTACAGTCTTCCCATCACGTATTCTGTGAAGTCGTTTGCTGTGTGGCCGGAACCATCTCTTACGATATTGATGGCATCCTGTGCATCGTTCAGCACGTCTTCCAGCTTCTGAGCCTTGTCCATGATTCCTGCATGTCTGAGCATCATGACTGCAGCTCTGCAGATGCTGGCCGGGTTGGCGAATGCGCCTCTTCCCTCTTTGACCATTCTCTCTGCGGATCCGTGGATGGCTTCGAACATTGCATATCTGTTACCGATGTTAGCGCTTCCTGCAGTACCTACGCCGCCCTGCATCTGAGCCGCTTCATCTGTGATGATGTCACCATAGAGGTTCGGCAGGATGAATACGTTGAAGTCGCTGTTGACCTGATCGTTGATGAGGTTCGCTGAGCAGATGTCTACGTATCTGTCGTTGACCTTGATGTCCGGATATTCCTTCGCCATGTCATAGCAGATCTGCAGGAATTTACCGTCCGTCTTCTTCATGATGTTTGCCTTCGTAACGATCGTAACGTTCTTGTTGCCGTTTTTCTTAGCGTGTTCGAAGGCCATGCGTGCAAGTCTCTTCGTTCCTGCATCTGTGATCACCTTGAAGTCGATGGCGATCTCAGGAGTGATATCGATGCCTCTGCTGCCGAGAGCATACTCGCCCTCTGTATTCTCTCTGAAGAACATCCAGTCCAGATTCTTCTCCGGCACTACTACAGGTCTTACGTTTGCAAAGAGGTCCAGCTGTCTTCTCAGTGTGACGTTCGCACTCTCGATGTTCGGCAGGTCGTCGCCTTTGCCCGGTGTCATCGTAGGGCCCTTCAGGAGAAGATCGCATTCCTTGATGGCTGCAAGTACATCGTCAGGTACTGCCTGCATCTTAGCGACTCTGTTCTCGATGGTAAGGCCTTCGATCTGTCTCAGCTCGATCTTGCCGGAAGCGATCTCTTCTGCCAACAGTTTCTCCAGGATCTTCGTGCAGGCCTGTGTGATGATAGGGCCTATGCCGTCTCCGTCGATGACGCCGATGATGATCTTGTCTTTGTTGGCGAAATCTGTTGCTGGCTCCTCATTGTTGAGTCTCTCCACTCTCTCGAGCTGTTCCTTGATGATCTGTTCGAATTTCTCTACGTATGACATGTGTTCCTCCTTATTTGCGTTATATTGTCACGTTATTGTATGTTTGTATTTCTGTATACAATTATACATTCCTTGGAACGCCGGGTCAACCGCCTCATAATGTATACTTGATATTGTCGCTTCGCTTATTCAAATGTTATAATCATCTCGAGGTAACAATATGGACGATGTTTATAAGAACAAAGTGCTCATGATGGCCGTATATGCCGGAGAGATCATGATGGAGAGCGGCGCCGAGATCCACCGTGTGGAAGATACTGTGGAGCGTATTTGTATTGCCTGCGGGATGCAGGCCACCGAAGTCTTCTCCACACCAATGGGCCTCTTTATTTCACTGAATTCCGGTGATATGGAAGCGCCGACCTACACGTACATCAAGCGGGTCCGCGGCCAGGTCACGGACATGACGAAGATCTCCAGGATCAACAGATTCTCCCGCAATTTCACCGCCAACGAATACACCATCGACGAAGCGCTTGCCAGACTGGAAGCCATCGGCAAGGGGCGCCAGTACCCGCTGCCGGTCAAACTGGGCGGAGCCGCCATGATCGGGCTCTTCTTCAGTTTCATATTCGGCGGCAATCTGACGGAAGCGACCATCGCCTTTTTCGCAGGCGGCCTCAGTTATGCTCTGAGTGCGTACCTGAACAGATATCAGATCAACTACTTCATCCATGGGTTCCTGTGCTGCGCTTTCGCCGCCATCATCGCCATGGGTGCATCCTCCGTCATACCAGGAGCTGATTACACACCGATCATTACCGGCACGATCATGATCTTCGTCCCGGGCGTGCCGATCACCAACTCCATCCGGGACTTCCTTTCAGGTGATATGCTGTCCGGCCTTTCGAGGCTCACTGAAGCAGTCCTCACCGCTACTTCCATAGCCCTGGGTGCAGGTATCGTCACCCAGGTCTGGCAGATGTTAGGAGGTGTGATCGTATGACAGACCTCTTGTTCCAAGCGTTCATCGCTGCCGGCGGCACCGCCGGATTCTGCATCATATTCAGGGTCCCTCTCCGGGAGATCCCGATCTGCGCCATCATCGGAGCCGCCGGATGGATCCTTTACAACGTCGTGCTTCTTACGGGGGACGATAACAAAGTATTCGCTACATTCCTGGCCGCTGCCCTCGTAGGTCTTCTCAGCGAGATCGCCGCCCGCATATTCAAAGAACCCACGACGCTCTTTACCGTGCCGGGAGTTCTCTCGCTGGTGCCGGGCTTTCACATTTTCAAAGCCATGGAAGCGGTCATGGACAACAATATGGATTCCAGCGAATCCTGGGTCACGATAACGTTCAAGCTGGCTGCCGCCATCGCGCTGGGTCTTCTTGCCATCGGCGCCATCTTCAACGCAGCCCACGCCATCTTCAACAAAACGAAGCACGTGACCACGGACATGATGGGCACCCTCAAAAACATGACCACCCCTCCGGGGAAAAAATGAGACGCGTACGCAATCAAAAACCGCTGCAAAGACGTAGTGTCAATGCAACGGTTTGTTTTTTATAATTCGATCACATCTCCCGATGCCATGTACCGAAGTCTGTCTTCCATGATCGGTTTCATCAGTTCGAATGCCGGCAGGCTCGTGCAGTGACCTGTGTAGAACACGGAGCCACTCTTCAGCATGAACTTCGCCGTCTCCTGGATACTTCTCTCCTCATACAGCTCGTATTCTCCCTTCTTCATCATGTGGAACCCACTGAAAACGAAGTCCGGATATCTTCCTGCGAACTGCTCGCACCGTTTGAGGATGTTCACCATCCCGTTATGGGCGCAGCCCGAAAAGAGGAACAGCTTGCCGTCCTCCTCGATGAGGAGGCACTGTTCATGTCTGAAATCGTCCTGCAGGATCCGATGACCGATCTTGACTTTGAGCTTATAGTTGCCGCGAGGCCAGTAGACGCGCTCTCTGAATCCAGAGAACAGCGAGATGCCCTCTTCGATCTTCAGATCGCCATCCACCACTCTCAGCTGGGGAAGATCCAGGATCCTCTTATCGATCCCGTCGTACTTCTCCCCATTGTAAAAGTCAGCACCGGCACCCTTTTGGATATAGATAGGCACCTTGCTTCCCATCTCGCAAAGGGACATGACGCCGCCTGCGTGGTCGTAATGGCCGTGGCTTATGACGATAAAGTCCGCATCGAGAGGGTCCACTCCAAGAGTTTTCGCGTTTTCCCATGTGAGTGGCGACTGACCGGTGTCCATGATGATCTTCCGGCCTTCCGTCTCGATGTACATGCCGAGTCCATGCTCCGCTTTGATCCCGGGCTTTCCCGGGATGTTTTCCATCAGGATCGTGATACGCATATTACAGAGCCTTGATCTTTTCTACTGCATCAAGCAGGAGTTCTCCTTCGAAATGTTCGATCTTACCTTCGTCACTGAGTGCTGCAAGTTTCGGGTCGATCGGGAGTCTTCCCAGGATATCCAGCTGCTGCTTCTCAGCGATCTCTTCCAGCTTGCTCTCGCCGAAAACGTTGATCTGCTTACCGCAGTCAGGGCATGTAAGGTATGACATGTTCTCAACAACGCCCAGTACAGGAACATCCAGCATTGCTGCCATCTTGACTGCCTTCGTCACGATCATGCTGACGAGATCCTGCGGTGATGTTACGACGATGATGCCATCTACAGGGAGTGACTGGAATACGGTCAGTGCAACGTCGCCGGTTCCAGGAGGCATGTCTACGAACAGGTAATCCAGCTCGCCCCAGAGTACGTCTGTCCAGAACTGCTTGACGGCTCCGCCGATGACAGGGCCTCTCCATACGACAGGATCTGTGTCGTCTTCGAGGAGGTTGTTCACTGACATCGTTTCGATATCCGTTGATGTCCTGCAAGGGAAGATGCCGGCATCACTTGCCATGGCCTTCTCTGTAACGCCGAATACCTTCGGGATGGACGGACCTGTAACGTCTGCATCCATGACACCGACTTTATATCCTAATCTCTTCATGTTAACTGCCAGCAGGGAAGTCACCATGGACTTACCAACGCCGCCTTTGCCGCTGATAACGCCGATGACCTTCTTGATATCGTTGAACGGATTGTTCTCCGCGAGAAGGTTTGCCGGGTTGCTTCCGCAGCTTCCTGCGCTGCCGCAGCTCTCACAGTTATGCGCACAAGTTTCAGGATTCTGATTCTTCATTTCTTCTGCCATTATATTTACCTCTTTCCTATTATTGTCTTTCCTCCGGTATGCCCGGAACCTCTGCCCTGACACACCAAAAATATTATAACTTTGTCATCTGCCTTAATCAACTGCAATTTAACGCATCTGCACTGTTGAAAAACCCCTTACGGCTTGTTATACTAACGTGGTAGGTCCACTATCTTTGGACCTTCATCCACGGAATCTTTTAATTATTGATCAGAGGAGTATATAATGTCTATCCAATCAACAATCAAACAGCTTATTGAAGAAATACAGAATGCAGCCGAAACGATGCTGCCGATCGAGGATCTCCACGTGAAAGACGAACTGAGCAGACTCGCCAAAGAGATCGAGACTGCAGACGATATCATGCTGGCGAACACAGTCAGCGACAGAGTCATCGTAAGCAAACTCATGCGCGGGTTCTTCGAGACTGCCGAGATGCCGATCCTGCTCTGTGATCCCAGCAAAGTCGTAAGATATGCGAATCCTGCAGCATTTGCAGCATACTGCCCTGACGGACAGGAGCTTCTGGGCACCAACGCAGGTAACATGGATGTGAAGCTGTCCGAGCTCAAGGAAGGCGACCGTCTCATCGGATACGTATCCATCTAGATCTAAAACAAAAGCTGCCACAAGTCGTGGCAGTTTTTTATTGCAATGATCCGGGCAGCGTATCCGCTCATCACCCGTGGAACCTGTCTATGACGAACTGGGCGAAACGTTTCGCAGCCGGGGACATCTCGCGTTCCTTCGGGATGGCCATACCGATCTGGACTTTGAAAGGCGGGTCAAGGGGCAGGTATACGACTCCCTTGGTGAATGCACTGCCGATGATGGCGTTGGTACAGGGCTCGGAGAATTCCTCTGCATGATCGCTGCCCTCACTTATGCATTTGCCATCATCCTGACGGATCGTCTGTCAAAAAAACATGATCCCATGAGCCTCGGCGTTCTCTACGTCGGCTTCATGGGGATCATGGGTCTTGTTTCATCTTTTATTTTTGAGACGCCTTCTCTGCCTGCGTCCGGCGGTCAGTGGGCGGCACTTCTGGCACTGGCACTGCTTTGCACGGCCTTCG
>CAMNNV010000019.1 GCA_946546075.1 uncultured Bacillota bacterium
ACAGCGGAGTAGCGAAGCTGTAGATAAACAGCCGCAAAGTCCGCCTGAGATTTAAGGAGAATAAAACCCTGAGAGAGCATGCGATCCAGGATCGCCAGACAATCTCAGGGTTTTGTTATTCTCTAACTGTTTTGGAGAAGTTACCTGACTGCAAACTAAAAAGGACTGCCGCATATCAACGGCAGTCCTCTGTCATTTCTGTAAACTCTACTCAAAGATCTCGTATCTCTTCTTGAGAAGTTCTTCGTTCGTATCCTGGACGCTTTCGTATACAGGGAGCATCTTCATGTAGAGCTCATGTGTCTCAGGATCCGGTGTGAATTCATCGGTGAAGCGGACCATCTTCTCGATGGCGGTGTCGAAGTCAGGATAGATCCCTGCGCCTACAGCTGCGCAGATCGCGGAGCCGAGAGCTGCAGCGCCGTTCACCTCGTTGCGGACGGTCTTGATGCCGAATACATCGGCGAAGATCTGCATGAACAGATCACTGTTTGATCCGCCGCCTGTGATGATCACCTTGTCGAGGGTCACACCCAGCTCATCCGTCATGTTGAACACGTGGCGGCGCATGGTCAGTGCCACGCCTTCCAGGATGGAGCGGTATATGTGAGCCCTCTTGTGGCGTCCGTCAAAACCGATCATGATACCTTTGCGGTACATGGCGTCTACCGGAGCCAGCCAGTTGAGGACCGTCATGAGTCCGTTGCTTCCCGCAGGGACGGTAGCAGCCTCTTCTGCCATCATCTCTTCCGGTGACATGCCGCGCTCAGCAGCGAGTTTGGCATATCCTTCACCGAGCACATCCCGGAACCAGCTTACGGTCCACATCCCGCGGCGGATGCCGTCGCTGTCGTAGAGATATCTGTTCGGAATGCTGGAGAACTTCGGCCAGTAGTACTGGGTGTTCTTTGCATTCTCTTTTCCTTCGATCATGGCTACTGTATACGTTCCCAGGGAAACGCATGCGATATCATCGCCGCTGCAACCTGTACCAAGACCTTCCACGGCCTTGTCGTTAGCAGTCGCCATTACAGGAACGCCTTCCGGAAGGCCGGTGGCTTCTGCAGCTTCCTTGGTGACATAACCGAGAACATCTCCCGGCATCACAAGGTCAAATAACATTTCACGAGGCATGCCTGTGGCTTCGTAGTCAGCCGGGTCATCGGACCATTTCCAGTTGTCAACATCGATCGGCCAGCCGCCTTCATAGATGGAAACGCTGTCCTTCTTCTCGCCGGTGAGGCGGTGGGTGATGTAACCGGATGAGCCCACGATATAGGCCACATCTTCATTTGTATGCTCGTACGGCCTTGAAACTCTCACGTCCATCCAGCTGAGAGCCGGCTGAGCCAGAGTGCCATCCGCCTTGAGGTATGCTCTGCAGTATCTTATCGTACAAAGGCCGATGCCCACGATATCTGCAGGGTCGTATGGGAAAGCGGCCATGCACTTCTTCGAAGCTGCGCAGATCGCATCCCACCAGTCATCATCAGGATGCTCCACGTAACCCGGCTGCGGAAGGTCGTACGGACGAAGAGCCTGCTTGCCCTCGCATACGATATGACCCTCTGTATCGAAAATAACTATTTTTGCGCTCTGAGAACCTTCGTCGATCCCTATGAGGTATTTGTTGCTCATCTGTTTCTCCTTATCATGCAAAGAGCGTTAGCGTACCAGATATCCGCCGTCAACTACCAGCAGTGTGCCGTTGACGTACTGTGCAGCGTGGCTTGCCAGGAATACGACAGCACCCATGAGGTCCTGTCTTTCTCCCCATCTGTCTGCAGGGATGTGATTCTTGATGGTGATGTATTTCTCGTCCTCTTCATTTCCGGAGCCTGTTCCGGTCGTCATTGCTGTCTGGAAGTATCCAGGAGCGATGCCGTTTACCGTGATGCCGTACTTGCCCAGTTCATCAGCATAAGCCTTGGTAAGACCCATGAGGCCGGCCTTCATTGCAGCATAGGCAGGTGATCCAAGGCCTCCCAGGAATGAGAAGAGTGAGCAGATGTTGATGATGCGACCGCTCTTCTGCGGGATCATGTATCTTGCTACCTCGTGGGAGAGGTCGAATGCACCCGTCAGGTTGATGTCGATCATCGGATCCCATTTGTCACGGCCGAAGTTCAGTACATCGTCGATGAGGCAGATGCCTGCGCAGTTTACGAGGATATCGATAGAACCGAATACTTCAGCACATTTGTCTGCGACCTTTGCGCAGATCCCGTCTTCTCTGATGTCTCCCAGCATGAATTCGTACTTCACACCGCAAGCTTCGATCATTTCTTTTGTGGAACCATCGTCTTCGACAGCAGCAAAGCAGAAGATATTAGCGCCACCCTTTGCGAGAGCCAGTGCGAATGTCTGGCCGAGTCCGCTGTTTCCGCCTGTTACGATAGCGTTCTTTCCCTTCAGTGAGAAAAAGTCCATGTTGAATTCATTGATATCATAGCCCATTGTGAAACCTCCTCATAATAGATGTGGTAAAAAAATAAGAGATAGCCCACTTGATAATTTCCGCACGTCAAAAAAGAAATTATCGCTATCTCTCTCCAGTCTCTGCAATAACTATATAAATGATAGCATCCGGAGGGGATGATGTCAAACACATATGTGACATATTACGCAATTTTCAGACAAATTGAGCATGCTCCTTGACAACGTGTATGAAAGTTGGTACAATAAACTACGTAAACATAGCTTTAGAGAAACAGAGTAGCTTTGTGCATGGTTTGCGTGCGCCGAAGTTACTTTTTTATTATCAAAAAGGAGAAAATGATATGGCTATTTCAAGAGAAAAAATCGTAGAAGAATTAAAAAACATTCTCAGAGACGAGCAGGTAGTCACAGATGAACAGGTCCTCAAAGAGAGCAGCAGAGACAGGTACAGGAAGTATGAGCAGTGTATGGACGTATACACGCAGCCGATCCCTGCAGCAGTCGTTTTCGCAGAGAGTACAGAAGATATCACTAAGATCCTGGCATTTGCCGATGAGAACGGAGTAAACGTTGTCCCTCGTACAGGTCAGTCAGCGATCGAGGGTGGCCTTGAAACAGCCAAAGAGAATTCCGTCGTTATCGATGGTACGAGAATGAACAAGGTGCTTGAGATAAACGAGACGAACATGCAGGTCACTTGCCAGTGTGGTGTTCCTCTCGAGAGCCTCGAAGATCAGCTCAGAGAAATGGGCCTTACGACAGGCCATTCACCGCAGTCTAAGCCACTGGCGCAGATGGGCGGTCTCGTAGCAACGAGGAGCATCGGTCAGTTCTCAACGCTCTACGGCGGCATCGAAGATATGATCGTAGGTCTTGAAGTCGTATTCCCTGGTGGCAAAGTCTGCAGGATCAAGAACGTTCCTAGAAGATCAGTAGGTCCTGATATCAGACACATCGTTCTGGGAAATGAAGGCGCTCTTTGCTTCATCACGGAAGTCACAGTGAAGATCTTCAAGTATCAGCCGGAGAACAACATCTACATGGGTTACAAAGTTGACAACATGACGGACGGATTCAAGGTGCTCCGTCAGGTCATGGTAGATGGATACAAGCCATCCGTAGCAAGACTTTATGACCTGCAGGATGCTGAGATGCATTTTGACTGGGCAGATGGCAAATGCGTTCTGGTGTTCATGGCAGAAGGCCCTGCAGCTGTTGCGAAGGCAACGGCAGAAGGTATCGAAGCGATCATCGCAGGGATAGATAATGCAGAAGTAGTAGATCCTGCTATCATCGAGAAGTGGTTCAACAGACTGAACTGGGGACCTGAGCAGATCGCGGAAGAAAGAGAAGAGATCATCGCTACGAAGAACATCGGTATCACGACGGAGATCTCAGGATGCTGGGACTGCATCAATGATATCTATGACGAAGTAATCGAGAGAATAACGAACGAAGTACCTGATCTTACCATGATCGGAGGACATACTTCACACAGTTACATCAACGGAACAAACGTATATTTCACATATTACTACAACGTAGTTGACTGCGAACCGGAAGAAGAGATCAACAAGTATCACAACCTGATCAACAAGATCATCTGCGAATCAGCAGTCAAGTACGGCGGATCCATTGCACATCACCATGGTCTGGGCAAGGCAAGAGCTCACATGGTATGGGAAGAGTACGGTTCTTCATTCTATATGCTGGATACTCTCAAGAAAGCATTCGACCCTAACGGCATCATGAATATGGGAACACTCATTCCAATCAAACACGATCCGGAGAACCCTTGGAGATTCTAAAATGATAACCATCATAAACTGCTTCAAAATGGAGAAAGACTACGACAAGGTTTCTGAGCAGGAATGGCAGCAGGCAGCAGATGAAGGTAAGCTCGATCTGGGATACCTGAAATCAAAAATCAATGTGACGGATGAGAGCGGTCTCGAACTCTCTCTCAGATTCCAGGATGCATGTGCCGGAACTGGTCAGGAAGCGCAGCTTGAAGCGGTGAGCGCAGGAGAGGAGAATGTGACAAGCACTCTTCAGACTCTCGCAGCTCTCGGATATGACAGGACATGCAGGATCTGCAACAAAGAAGAACTGGACCCGGGATACGTATCACAGATCCTGGCCGGTTACATCGAAGAAACAGATCCCGACATCATCGTCTGCGGAGACAGCAGCGCAGCTGGCAGCAGCAAAGCTGTACCGATCCTTATGGCGGAGCGCTTCGGGATGCGGTGCATAAGCGGGGTGACAGATTTTACTCCCGTGGATGATGAGCATATCAAAGTCGTATACAGAAGAGACGGACGTCTATATGAGGAGACGGCAAGCCTTCCTCTTGTGCTGATGATAGGAAATGTAGGCAGAACGTATCTAAGGGTGCCTACACTGAAACAGCGCCTTGCCAGTGCAGGGCACGAGATAAAGGTGATCGAACCGGATCGCGATAATCACAAGGGCGCTGTAATAACAGGATTCCGAATAGAGAACAACAACAGACAGACAGAATATATAGATGGCTCTGATGCCGATGCGGCAGCAAGGATCATTTACGACAGACTCCTCCGTGAGGGGGTGATAGACAGATGAGGATATACGCAGTGATCGATGAGATCTGGGCAGGGAAGACCTGGTCAGAGGAGAACATCACAGCTTTTGCGAATGCGAATGGTATATCACTCTCTCACCTGATCATTGTCAGGGTGGAAGGCGACGCGGAAGTATCAGATCCGGGTGACGCTGCAGGAGAACTTGAATCTTTGTGCAGCGATGCGGATATGGTGATATTCCCGGGCAGTGACGCCGGAAGACAGATGGCAGTCACGCTGGGAGCAAGGACCGAAGGGACCTTCATGACGGACGTCATTGAAGCGGATCCTGAAGCAGCCACTGCTTCAAAAAAGGTCTTTGCAGGCAACCTGATCGCTGACTATAGGCTTTCCGAAAAGCCATGGTGTATATCGGCAGACAGAAGTTTCGGAGAGACTTCGGAGCTGGCAGGGCAGACGGATATAGAGATCAGACTCGATAAGGAGTCGAATCATGGATCTAGATTCCATGATAGGATAGTAACGGAAGAAACGTCGGCAGAAGGCCTCAAAAATGCAAAATTCATCGTGGCTGCAGGACAGGGCCTCGGAAGAGCCGCTGCAGTACAGAAGGTGATAGACGTTGCGGAGGCGGCTGGTGCCCAGGCGGGAGCCAGCAGACCTGTAGTGATGAACGGCTGGGCTCCGATGAACAGTCTTATAGGAGTCAGCGGTGCCATCACATCTGCGGATGTGTGCATAACGGCAGGAGCCAGCGGAGCACCCGCATTCTTTGCGGGAATCAATAGGAGCACCACCATTATTGCCATCAACAGTGACGAGAATGCTCCGGTGATGGCCAGATCAGATCTGGCGGTAACGGGAGACGCAGAAGAAATCATGACAGCTTTGGGAAGATTGATAGAAGGTGAGCAAGATGAGTAGATTTCCGAAACCGACAATAGACCAACTGAGGGACGAATCAAGTCTTTCAGGACATGCAGAGGGGATACTGAACCCAACGAATGAAAAAGAAGCTGCGGAGATGATCCGCGAAAACAAGGATCTTGAGATCCGGTTCCAGGGGACCCGGACGGGTATATGCGGAGGGTCCGTGCCGGAAGGCGGGCTCATGCTGGGGACGGCCTTCATGAAATGGGTGGCAGACCCGGAAACGGACGGTGACGACCTGCTCTCATGGGTGGGAGCCGGCGTTACTTTGGATCAGCTCGAGAAGCCGATCAGGAGAAACTACCCGGACTACATGTGGCCGCCGCACCCGACGGAAGAGACCGCCACGGTAGGAGGTATCGCAGCCCTTGGATCAAAAGGGATCAATGCATGCCACTATGGAGAAACGAGAAAATACATAGAAGCCGTCAAGATCATCGACAGAGATGGCGAGCTGCATGAAATTACAGACCCTGAGGAGCTGGACAGAGTCATAGGCTCGGAAGGGAAAGATGGACTGATCACACAGGTGAAAATCAGGCTCGTGAAGAAGCCGGAGGCGACATGGGCTGTGGCACTGTTCTTCGAAGATGAGCAGGATGCTGCGAAATGCGCCACAGAAATATTGGGACTCTTCGATAACGACCCTGATGTATTCATCACCGCTGATGAATTTCTGGACAAGGACAGCCTGGATCTGCTGGATGCCTTCCGAGAAGTGTCGGAAGCGTTGGAGCAGGTGCCGGCATTCCCGGAAGGGACGAATGCCATGGTATACGCAGAAGTAGCAGGACCTGCGGTGAAGATGATGCCATCTCTCATGCCCCTTATCCAGTGCGCAGCAGCCAATGGGGGAGACCCGGATAAGTCATGGGCCCAGATGAGCGAACAGGGCGTGGATCAGCTCAGAGCAGTAAGGCACGCCATATCGGAGGCCGTCAATGCGAAGATCGCCAGGGCACACCAGGAGGAACCCGGCATCGTCAAACTGGGACTGGACCTTGCGTGGCCTGAGAAAGATCTTGCGGAGATCCTTGCAAGGTATCGCGCAGATCTTGATGCCTCGGGACTTAGAAGTGTGATTTTCGGTCATGTATATAACTGCAATCTCCATGTGAACATCATACCAAAAGATCTTGAAGAATATGAGAGGGGCGAGCAGCTCATGCGAAAGTGGGTCACAGAAGGCATGGCAGAAGGCGCCAGGGCCTTTGATGAGCACGGCATGGGAAGGCTTAAGAAGAGGCTTTTGGAGAAATAGGTGAGAGCCATGAAAGACCAGGAAATTGGGAATATCATCAGGAAAAAAGAACTCCGGGAATACTTTTATGACAGCACGGGAAGATATCCTGTGATCCCGGGGGTAAAGAACGATGAATGGCTGGAGTCTGCGATCAAATCTGACAGAGAGATCGTATATGTGCTCTACGGCAATATCTGCAATATACAGGATATCGTCCGCAAACTGAAGGCAGCGGGCAAGTTCGTAGTCGTGCATATCGATCTGATCACCGGTCTTTCGTCAAAGGATATCTGTGTGGATTTCATTAAGAAGTTCACGGAGGCGGACGGGATCATCAGCACGAAGGCGCATCTGATCAAGAGGGCGAATGAGGTAGGGCTCTTCACGATACAGAGGTTCTTCATGATCGACCAGCTGACTTACGACAACATCAAGCGCAATGTCAGAGATACCGATCCTGACGTCGTCGAGATGATGCCGGCAGGCCTTGAGAAGATGATCCGATATGCCATCGAGGAAGTGGAAGGCAAGCCGCTTATCGCAAGCGGGCTGGTGCTCGATAAGGGCGATGTGACGAAGGCGCTGGCTGCAGGAGCCATCGCAGTATCCACCACGAACCGCAAAGTATGGGTAGAAGAATAAGTTAATTACTCATGTCAGACGCATGGTAGTTATATAAGGTATTATTTTTAATAACTTAGGAGGAGGAACTATATGGAAGGTTCAAAAAAAGTCAAATGGGGAATCTTCGCGATTCCTTGGGGACTGTGCATGATCACCATCATCCTGAACTTCACCATCGGTGAAAGCTTCAATGCCGGTATCATGGCAATCACCAACTTCATTCTGGCTGACTTCTCCTGGCTGTTCGCACTTATGGCATTCGTATGCGTAGTAATGATCGCGATCGCATACCTGTCGCCATTCGGCAAGGTCAGGATCGGAGGAAGCAAGGCAAAGCCTATCATGAACAGAGCAAACTACGTTTACATCGTACTTTGTACTATCATGGCAGCAGGTATCCTGCTTTGGGCATGCGCTGAGCCGCTTTATCACTACTATGGACCACCTTCGCACGTGACACCTGAATCAGGTGATGCTGTCACTTTCCTGATGACAGACATCTTCCTCGAATGGGGTTTCACTCCGATGTGTATCTATGGTGTACCGGCTGTACTCTTTGCATTCCTGTTCTACAACGCAGGCAAGAAGTACTCCATCGGTTCAATGCTGTTCCCGACACTCAACGACAACATGACAGAAAAGGTTTCACCTGTAGTTGACGTTGTATGTCTGCTGGCTACAGTATGCGGTATGGCTGCATCCATGGGTTCTGCAGTATTCCTCGTTGCAGAGGGCGGATCAACTCTTACAGGAGCATTCTCATCCGGTCCTGCAGCATGGATCATCGTAGGCGTTCTCATCGTATCAGCATTCGTTATTTCATCCTCAACGGGTATCATGAAAGGAATCCGTATTTTATCCACTTGGAACTCCAGGATCTACTTCGCACTCGGTGCATTCGTGTTCCTGTTCGGACCTACTTTCTATATCCTGAACAACACAATCGAAGGTTTCGGTGATTACATCACGAACTTCGCAAAGGCTTCCCTGTTCATCTCAACTGCAGACGGTGACGGATGGGCATACTGGTGGCCTGTATTCTACTGGTGCAACTGGATGGCATGGATGCCTGTAACATCCATCTTCCTCGGAAGAATCTCCAGAGGTTACACAGTAAGAGAAACGATCCAGACAGTTGTCGTATTCCCTGCACTGTTCTCCATTGGATGGCTTGGTATCTTCTCATCAGCATCCCTGTACTATGAGATGAACGGCGCTGGAATCAACCAGGCTATGACTGACAACGGTACTGCTGCTGCAACGTATGCTGTATTCCAGCAGATGCCTATCTCAGTGATTACGATCGCTGTATTCCTGATCATCGTATTCCTGGCATTTGTAACGGCATCAGACTCCAACACGAACGCGATCGGTGGTCTCTGTACGACAGGACTTACTGCTGACGACCAGGAATCACCTACATGGCTCAAGATCGTCTGGGGTTGCACGATTGGTGCAATGTGCCTGATCTTCGTATGCGCATTCGGTACGACTGACGCTCTGAAGTATCTGTCCAACTTAGGCGGATTCCCTGTAGTATTCTTCCTGATCATCATCACATTCTCCTTCGGTAAGGTCATCGCAAATCCTGCGAAGTACGACCTTCACAAGGAAGACTACGATGAACACGGTCATCCGATTCCATCCGTAAGACTTTTGTCTGAGCAGGATGAGATGAAGCTGGCTAAGAAGGCAGCAGCTGCAGGCGGCACTGTAGTGGAAGAGACTGCTGCAGAATAAACTGACATCCATATAGGTAAATGACATGAATCTGTCCGCGGGCCTTCGGGCCTGCGGACGTTATTTCACGGGGGAAGACATATGGCCGAGAACAAGAAAAAGAAATATACATTCCGATATAAACTCAGCTATCAGGAGGCATACAACGCATTTCTGGCGCTTGCTCTGAGATGGAGCAAGAAAGTGAAGTACGGCATGATGGGCTTCGTGGTGCTCCTCACACTCATCATGATGGTCATGTTCATCATGCATCCTGACAGGTTTTACTATTTCCTGATCGTGATACTTGCTGTGGCGCTTACAGCATACATCTTCTACAGCCCGGCACTCAAAGCTCGCAGAGGTGCAAAGGCTGTGGCGAAGATCGACGGTACCTACGAGGTGAGTCTCTCCACGGACGGTAAGGTGTCCCTGGCGGGAGGGGAAGCGCGTGATCTGAAGGCTGACAGGAACACGAGAGCTCTGGAACTTTCTGATTCCTTTGCCGTGCGCCTTGATGGCGCCACCATCCTTTGCATACCGAAGAGGATCATGAATGATACGCAGCAGGAGGCAGTACGACAGATATTGAAGGAGAATATCAAATTCTCGGTCTATGATAAATAAACCTTTCACCTACGGGATACTTCAGGCAGAAGTGCCCGTTTTTTTAAACTATATTTAAGTACCGATTGTTATAAAAATAACTTTCATAGACAGAGGACATATGTTACAATCAGAATAGTTAATTGCGAAAACACTAAAAAAGGAGTAATTTGAAATGGCTGAAATGAAGAAACCTTTGGCTGGCGTTCGCGTACTGGACCTGACTCAGGCATACAGCGGTCCGTTCTGTACAATGAACCTGGCAGACATGGGCGCAGAAGTTATCAAGATCGAAAGACCTGGTATGGGTGACCAGACTCGTACTTGGGGACCTTTCAAGAACGACTTCAGTGCTTACTATTCATATGTAAACAGAAACAAGAAGGGCGTTACTCTCAACATGAAGGAAGATGAGGGTAAGGAAATCTTCGCTGAGATGATCAAGCACGCTGACGTAGTAGTAGAGAACTACAAGGTTGGAACTCTTGCTAAACTCGGATTCACTTATGAGAAGATGAAGGAGATCAACCCTGGGATCATCTACGCTAACATTTCAGGATATGGACTCGAAGGCCCTATGGCTGACAAACCTGCATACGATATCGTAGCACAGGGCGTATCCGGCATGATGAGCGTTACAGGTTTCCCTGATGCTCCTCCGACGAAGATCGGCCCTTCCATCGGCGACAACTTCTCAGGCGCATACCTCTGCATGGGTATCCTGGCTGCTCTCTACAAGAAGTCAGTTACAGGCGAAGGCTCAAGACTTGACGTTGCTATGATCGACACTCTGTTCTCAGTAATGGAGAACTTCGTTGTTAAGTACACTGTAGCAGGCGAGCACCCAATGAGAAACGGTAACATCGACCCTGGTATCGCTCCATTCGACTCCTTCTCAGCTAAGGATAAGGACTTCGTAATGGGCTGCGGAACAGACAGAATGTTCGAGAACCTCTGCAAGGCTATCGACAGAGAAGACCTTCTTGAGGATCCTAGATTCAAGACGAACGGTCTCAGATGCGACAACTATCTGCCTGACCTGAAGGACGAGATCGAGAAGTTCACTAAGACTAAGACTTATGATGAACTGGAAGAGCTGATCGTTCCTATGGGGATCCCGTTCGGAGCCATCAACGATATCCCGACTATCGCAGAGTCAGATCTGATTGCAGGAAGAAACATGCTGTGGAATGTATATCAGCCTGGAATGGAAGCTGAGATCCGCATCCCTGGATGCCCTATCAAGTTCCACGGATATGAAGACAAACCTGAGAAGGCAGCTCCTGTACTCGGCGAAGAGAACGCTGAGATCTACGGCGAAATGTGTGGTTTCGACGAAGAGAAGCTCAAGGAACTGGAAGAGAAGGGTGTTATCTAATAACATTACTTTGGTTGAGTACGATCAAAGCCTCGCAATATGCGGGGCTTTGTTTTGTTCTTACGCTATAGTTATAACGCTATAAAAAAATGTGATTTGAAACGTGCAAACTTTGAGATATAATTGTAATTGGGAATTCACACGTTAATGCATGAGAAAAGGAGAAAGAAACATGGGTATTTTTAAGCCGGCAAACATACTTCTTCCAAAGGATGCTCCAATGGAGAAATGGGCAGTTATCGCTTGTGACCAGTTCACTTCAAACGCTGATTACTGGGACAGAGTAAAGAAGAACGCTGAGGGAAGCCCTTCCACGATCAACCTGGTACTTCCTGAAGCTCTTCTCGGAACTCCGGAAGAAGAATCACATACAGCACATATCAACAAGACAATGGCAGAATACGTAGAGCAGGGTGTATTCGCAGAATACCCTGATTCCTATATCTATGTTGAGCGTACTATGGAGAACGGTACCATCAGAAAGGGTCTCGTAGGCATGGTAGACCTGGAAGAGTATGACTTCAACGTTGGCTCAACAGCAAACATCAGAGCAACTGAGAAAACAGTTCTTGAGAGAATCCCGCCTAGAGTACGCGTTCGTAAGGATGCACCGATCGAACTGCCTCACATCATCATGCTTTGCGATGACCACGAAGGCGTTCTGCTCGATCCGATCGAAGCGAAGAAGGACGAACTGAAGAAAGTATACGACTGCGACCTGATGGAAGGCGGCGGCCACATCGTTGGATACCTGGTAGAGGGTAAAGACGTTGAGCAGTTCAACGCTACGTTTGACGAGTACAGCGCTAAGGTTCCTGAGAAGTATGCAGACCTTGAAGGAACTCCAATGATCCTGGCAACAGGAGACGGCAACCACTCACTGGCCACAGCGAAGACTTGCTACGAAGAACTGAAGGCAGCAAACCCTGGCGTTGACCTTTCCAACCACCCGGCTAGATACGCACTGGTAGAGCTTGAGAACATCCACGATGAATCACAGGTATTCGAGCCGATCCACAGGATCATCATGGGAGTGGATCCTCATGCCGTTCTGGAAGCATGCAAAGCAAGCATCTGCGTAGAAGGTCCGGACGAAGGATTCGAAGTCAAGGCTATCATCAAGGGCGTTGTTGAAACGATCTACCTCGACAAGAAGAAGGGTCAGCTGGCAGTAGGCGTACTCCAGAAGTGGCTGGACAGCTATCTCCCTGCACACGGCGGCGAGATCGACTACATCCACGATGACGACGCTCTCATGGCACTGGCAGATGAGGATAACTCCATCGGATTCCTGCTCCCTGCAATGGAGAAGAGCCAGCTCTTCAGAGGCGTTATCGCAGACGGCGCACTCCCACGCAAAACATTCTCAATGGGTCACAGCCGTGAGAAGAGATACTACATCGAAGGTAGAAAGATCAAATAATCGTGGAAACACTGAGAAAACACAACAAACTGATCATATTCGGAAGCATCCTAGTGATAATAGGGTGCTTCCTTGCGCTTGCGTACCCTTTTTATTACCAGCACCGGTGTGAGACGAGAGTCTACCCGGATCTTCAGGAGTCGGTAAGCAAAGTGATGCCGGCGGCCATCGGTATCGTGAGGGTGTCTCGTGATGGCGATTCTGTCTCCTACAGCGCCGGCGCCAGCGGCGTGATCATTTCTGCAAAAGATGGTGAATATGAAGCCCTCACAGCCTGCCACGTGGTGGCGGATGAGTCCTCCGAGTACCGCGTGTTCACGGTGAACACCGAAAGCCGCGATCAGTACCGGGACCGCATGTATGGCGATGAAAGGCACGTCACGAATGATGAGTATTACGGGATAATGGCGGAAGCAAAGGTGATAAAGAAAGACCGGGACTGCGATCTGGCCCTCATCTCTTTCGAGAGCCGTGAGACTTTGGGCAGCGTAGAAATCGCTGCAGAAGATCCTGCTGCGGGAGAACGCATCGCCGTCATCGGCAATCCGTCCGGGGAGAAATTCCGCGTGTCCTACGGTGTAATAAAGACTGGCAAAGAAGAAAAGTTCAATCCCGGAGATGGGATCGTAAATGATGTGCTGCGGCACAATGCCTATGAAGCTCCCGGAAGCAGCGGCTCTGCTGCATTGAATGAAGATATGGAACTTGCAGGTATCAATATCGGCGGCGGAAGAAATGCCTTCGGCTGTTTCAAGTACGGCGTGATGATCCCGGCAGATCAGGTGCGGGAGTTTCTGTAACACAGTATAGAAGTTCCTCTCAGAGTGTAAACAAAGGTCCGTTCGAGCACCTCTCGATGCGAATCTTTCTGTTTTTAGCGGCCACAGATGCTCTCTCCCACATATATGCAAAAACATCTCTATTTTTGGTGGCGTTCCACCATATACGCAACTTTATGCTCTATTCTGTGGGATCTTGTCAGAACTGAGCGCTTCAGAGTCAATCGATTGAGACGGGGTGCAGCCCCCGGGGCCTTGCATCAAGGACGAAGAGAATGACTTAAGCGGGGGCTGTGAGCTTCCCTTTTTGG
>CAMNNV010000020.1 GCA_946546075.1 uncultured Bacillota bacterium
ACAACAAACGGATCGAGTTCATATTGGATTTCCAGGGACTCAAGGGAGAATACCAGGCGTTGAGGTACAGACTGTCCAAGTCGGGTCTGATCAGACAGATGAGTATGTCTGCCGGCATCAAAGGGGTGCTGGATGGCAGAGAGCGTCTCAAACGAGAACTTGAAGCGGAGCCAACAGTATATAAGGTCAATTATACAAGTACAGGAGGCTTCCGGATCAGGTCTGCATTCGATGGACTAGGAATAGAAATGATCCTGCTGAGTAAAACAAACAACTGATAGATGAAAGGGACTGTCACACGACAGTCCCTTCTTTCATGAGTGAGTATATAAATATACATGAAAAACAGTTACGATACTTTGAATCCGGTCAGTTTGTACTGGTTCTTCGCAAGAGCCGCTGAGAACTGCCCTTCGGTCATCTCTGATTTGCAGAGGACGGATGCCTGATTGCGGCCAAGATCGACGTTTGACCATACCCCATCCATTGAATTCAACTCATTTTCTACTGTTCTTGCGCAATTGGAGCAGTGCATGCCTGATATGGAAAGCGTGTAGTGATAAGGATAGTGTGACTTATCGGTATCTTCAACTTTCTTCACACTGCGAACTTCCGGAGTGCCGCAGCAGCTGGAGGATGCTTTGCCCCTGAACTTCTGGATCGTTCTGTAAATGGCGAATGCTACGAGTGCAGCTGCACATATGATGATTACTGCTGTCATTGTGAAAACCTTCTTTCTGTGATTCTATCCATAGGTTAGCACTGGCTAACCTATTTGTCAAAGAGAAAATATCATGCTGCCTGTTTTTTCGACAATCGCCTTGACAAGCATCGGTTAGTTGTGTATAACTATATTGGTTAGAGTTGTCTAACCAACGTGCGGTCTCGATGATCGCTGAGAGGTTTGTATGAGTGGAGGGACAGCTATGGAAGAGAAAAGGACACTTTTAGAAGGTCAGCCGGGCGAGACTTACATCGTTCAGGACATCAATACAGAGGACGAAGAAATGAATGCATTTCTGTTCCGACTTGGATGTTACAGCGGTGAGCCGGTCACACTGATCTCAAAGAAAAAGAAGAGTTGTATCGTGGTTATCAAAGATGGAAGATACAATCTGGATCAGCAGCTTGCAGAAGCGATCCTGATCTAGGGAAGACACGTCAAAACAACAGCCCCTTAGAGGGACGGTTTGAGAAATCATAAAGATAATATTTTGTAGAAGGAGTAATTTTTTATGAGAATCGCATTTGCCGGTAACCCGAATAGTGGTAAGACAACAATGTATAATGCACTTACCGGGTTAAATGAGAAAGTTGGTAACTGGGCCGGAGTTACCGTTGGTAAGAAGGAAGCTCCGTTCAAAAAGGAGTTTGGCGGAGAGGACATGATCGCAGTAGACCTTCCTGGTGCTTACTCCATGTCACCATTCACCCCTGAAGAAGGTATCACAAGTGAATACGTTCGCGAAGAGCATCCTGACGCGATCATCAATATCGTTGATGCGACAAATCTCAGCAGGAGCCTGTTCTTCACGACACAGCTTCTGGAGCTTGGAGTTCCTGTAGTCGTTGCTCTGAACAAGAGCGATATCAACGAGAAGGACGGCACGACCATCGATGTAGAGAAACTGGAAGCTAAACTCGGATGCCCTGTAATCAAGACCGTTTCCACAGACAAGGGAGACAATGGTCTTGCTCAGGTGGCAGCAAAGGCTGCAGAGCTCAATGGCAAAGGCCAGAAGGCACCATACATGCAGGCAGAGATCGATCTGCAGGACAAGGCTGCTGTAGATGCAGAAGACCGTAAGCGTTTCGCTTTCGTAAACGATATCGTAAAGGAAGTAGAAGTTCGTAGGGCTGCATCATCACAGACGACGAAGTCCGATAAACTGGATGCTGTACTGACGAATCCGATTTCCGGACTGATCATTTTCGCAGCAGTTATGTGGTGCGTATTCGCTATTTCACAGACATATCTGGGAACTTGGATCGCAGACTGGCTCGTAGGCTGGATCGAGACATTCCAGGGATTCGTTGCAGGCGCTATGGAAAGTGCTCCTCCTGTTCTGGGAACGATCATCGCAGATGGTATCATCGGCGGTGTCGGAGCTGTAGTAGGATTCCTGCCACTGGTAATGGTCATGTTCTTCCTGATCTCACTTCTGGAAGACTGCGGTTATATGGCACGTGTAAGTGCTGTGCTTGACCCGCTCTTCAAGAGAGTTGGTCTCTCAGGCAAGTCCGTTATTCCTATCATCATCGGAACTGGATGCGGCGTTCCTGGAATCATGGGTACTAGAACGATCCGTGATGAAAGAGAAAGAAGAGCAACTGCGATGCTGACAACCTTCATCCCTTGTGGAGCGAAGATCCCTGTCATCGCACTGTTCGCCGGCGCATTCTTTGCAGGAGCAGGCTGGGTAACATTCATCAGCTATTTCTCCGGTATCGTACTCATTTTCCTGGGCGCACTTCTGATCAAAGTCGTCACAGGTGCTAAATTCAGAAAGTCATTCTTCATCATGGAGATGCCGCAGTGGAAGGTTCCAAGCCTTAAGAGAGCATTCTGGTCCATGATGGAACGTGCTAAGGCTTACATCGTCAAGGCTGCGACCATCATCCTGGTCTGCAACCTGGTAGTACAGCTGATGCAGACATACAACTGGCAGTTCCAGGTCGTTCCGGAAGGAATGGAAAACACTTCGATCCTGGCAACACTTGCTACACCGTTCGCAGTACTGCTCGTACCTCTCGGATTCGGAGCATGGCAGCTGGCAGCAGCAGCGATCACAGGATTCATCGCAAAGGAAAACGTTGTTGGTACTCTGGCAGTCGTTTACGGACTGACGAGATTCATCGATACGGAAGAGCTGGCAATGACAGGTGGTGCAAGCGACGTGGCTATGACAATGGGACTTACCGGTGTAACAGCACTGTCCTATCTGTTCTTCAACCTGTTCACACCTCCATGCTTTGCAGCAATCGGTGCTATGAACTCCGAGATGCAGAGCAAGGGCTGGCTGTGGAGTGCTATTGGACTTCAGCTCTGTGTTGGTTACACCGTTGCATTCCTCATCAACCAGGTCGGAACTCTCATTACAGAGGGTCATTTCGCAGCTGGATTCCTGCCGGGACTGATCGCTATCCTGGTAATGGTATGCGTAGTAGTGATGATCTCAAGAAAGATCCACGCACACTTCAACGAGAAGTACGAACTTCACAAGACTGCAGCAGCAAACGCTTGATTGCATCATACGAAGTAACGTATAATCAGTACTGAAAGAAAGGAGGCCGGGCCATGAATATGCCTACGATAATCGGGACGCTGGCGCTGATCTGCGTCGTATTCCTGGCGGTAAGATACATCGTCAAAGAGAAGAAACGCGGCAATAAATGCATCGGGTGCCCATATGCAGGAGCATGTGAGAAACACACTACCGATCATGGCTGCGGATCCTGATCATAATAAAGAAATGAATACATACGAGAGCTGTCACCTTGACAGCTCTCTTTGTTTTGGTAGACTGGAGACTGTTTTATTGGTATAATTTATATGTTGATTATCAGGAAAAGAAGGTGTGGTGAGCCAAGGTGGCATTTTTATTCATAAAGGTGATGTTTGCGGAATTTATTGCTGAAATGGGTGATAAAACGCAGCTTATGCTCATCGCCATGACTTCCAGATTCAAGCTTAGAGATATTATTATCGGTACGGCGGTCGCGATCCTCGTATTGAATGGCATTGCCGTTGCGGCAGGAAGCCTCGTGGGAAGCGTAGTTCCGGAATGGCTGATCAAGCTGCTTGCGGCAGCTGCATTTCTTATTTTTGCCGTCATGTCTCTAAAGAGTGACGATGAGGAAGAAGAGGGCCGTGATACGAAACTGGGCCTTGCTCCGCTGGCGGTCTTCGTCACATTTTTTCTGGCTGAACTGGGAGATAAGACGCAGCTTACAGCAATAACCTTTGGAGCGAGTGAAGGAAGCGAAGCTGCATTTATTGTGTGGCTTGCATGTTCTGCAGGACTTTTCGCAGCGGATATCATAGGACTTCTTGTCGGATATTTTTTGGGGAGCAGACTTCCGGCAAAGGCTATGAATTACGGAGCATTCCTGATTTTCGGCATATTTGGAATCGTTACAGCCCGCAAAGGACTGATGCTGCTTCTGGGAGAGGGGAACCCATACGTTACGGGAGCGGTTGCAGGCATCGCAGTCTGTTTTGCAGCCGTAAGTTTAGTAAGATGGATCCTGATAAACAGGAGCAATAGAGAAAAGAATGATAGATAGTAAAAAAGAAAACGAAAAGATAATAGTAAACGGCAAGCTGCGTGATGCTTCCGATTACGATCACGATACGATAACGAGCGAGTCATATGTATATGACGTTATAAGAGTGATAGATGGTAGACCGCTTTTCGCAACGGAACATTTCGAGAGATTATGCAACTCGATAAAAGGCGTGGGCGGGACTCCGTGGTTCGATCTGACGGAGATGTGCAGGTGCATCGAGATGCTGGTGGAAGCAAACCAGGTCAGAAATGACAATGTGGAGATCATAATAGATAAGGATCCTGACTCTGATGAGGACACCGCATATTACTTCCTGAAACATGCCTCTTATCCGGGCAAGGAAGATTACATCTCCGGTGTCGATACGGAGCTTTACAGCGCAGTCAGAGAAAATCCTCATATCAAACTGAGGAATCAGTCCCTTCGGGATGCGACAGATAAGATCATAAGCGAGAAGAACCTGTTCGAAGTCATTCTTGTGGATGGTCAGGGGTGCATCACAGAAGGGAGTAGATCAAATATCTTCCTTATTCGCGACGGCATCGTATATACATGTCATGAAGAAGGCGTGCTTCTGGGCGTAACCAGACAGAAAATATTCCAGATCTGCGAAGAGAACGATATCGAGATCATCCAGAGAGCGATACCCGCCGCATCTTTGGGAGAGTATGATGCGGGATTCATCAGCGGCACGTCGCCGAAGGTGCTTCCGATACGGCGCATCGGAGAAATTGGATTAGACGTTAATGATGCCACACTGCGGCACATTATGGAACTTTACGATAGAGAAATAGAGAGAACCTGATTTAAGGGAGGAGGCAAAAAATGAAAAAAAGACTGCTTACTATTCTTGGCATGATGGTCCTTGCTCTGACGCTGATCGTTGGAATGACCGCATGCGGATCCAGCGAGGAGGCAGAGGCCCCGCCAGAACCGGAACCTGTCTTTAACCCGCTCACAGGTGAGGAGGTAGAAAGTGTTCAGGATCTGCCGGTCAGACCTGTTATCGTTTCCATCGATAATGTAGGTGATGCTGTTCCTCAATCGAATCTGTCATACGCAGATATGATATATGAGTTCCCGGTAGAAGGACTCCAGACGAGACTTGAGGCTGTATTCTACACGAAGCATCCTGAATTCGTCGGACCTGTCAGAAGTACGAGACCTTACTTTGTCGACCTGACGAGGGAATATCAGGGCGTATTCGTAGCTTACGGATGGAGCCCGGATGCCAAGAAATATCTCCACGAGAAGCATGTGCCTTGGATCAATGGTATGGTCCACACGGATCTTTTCTACAGGGTACACGACAAGGCTGCACCTCATAACGCTTATATCAAGTGGGAAGAAATCGAAAAGCATGCTTCGAAATCAGGAGACTGGTTCAGCGAAGATAAGCGCAAAGAAATCAGACCTTTCCGATTTGCCGGCGTGAACGAAGAGCAGGCGGACAAGGCTCTTGCAGATGAGATCGCAGAACTGGAAGCCGAAAAGCAGGCAGAAGAGCAGGCTGAAGAAGGCGCAACTACAGAAGAGACTACAGTAGCCGAAACACAGGCGTCAGAAACGACGGAAACACAGGCAGAGGAGAAGAAAGAACCTGTGAAGCCTAAACTCTGTGACGCTGTTAAATTCGACTATTCCTATTCACACTGCTCCTTCGAATATGATGCCGAGAAGGGCAACTACAAGAGATTCGTCAAGGGATCCCCTTATATCGACAAAGAATCCGAGAAGCAGATCAAGTGCAAGAACATCATCGTACAGAAGGTGTCCAGTAAGGTGCTGGATGCCAAAGGACGTCTCGATATCGATATGTGTAAGGGCGGCAAGGCGCTCCTCTTCACAGACGGCAAAGTCATCAAGGGAACATGGACAAGATCAGACCTTGATCACAGAACTGTATTCATGGACAAGAACGGGGAACAGTTCACACTGACTCCGGGCAAGACATGGGTAGAAGTCGTAGACCAGAACTGCAAGGTTTCCTACGATGCGAAGGAAATGCCGGAAGAGACAGAAGCTGCAGACGAGTCTGCAGAAACGGAAGCAGAATAAAGCAGGATAATAACGGGTGGCTGTTGCAATGATGCAGCAGCCATTCTTTTTGTGAAATGAATGATGTAAATAAATATTTTTACAGGTGTCTTGTCAGCCTTGCAAGTTTGTGTTAGTATACATCTGAATAAAACTGACGGATGTTTGATACATTCGGCTTGACATCCACACATGCCATTAGAAGGCTGTATATGTATCATGAGAAATGAGGTAAAACAAAATGGAACAACTGATCAATGAGATCAAGGAGTTGGCCAGGCAGAAAGATGCAGTGATCCTGGCACATTACTATGTCGACGGCAGCATCCAGGACATAGCCGATTATGTTGGTGATTCATTCTACCTTGCGAAGGTGGCGAAGGAAGTGCCGAACAAGACGATCGTGTTCTGCGGTGTCACTTTCATGGGGGAGAGCGCATGCATCCTGAATCCGGACAAAACCATCCTGATCCCGGATGTCAGTGCGGTATGCCCGATGGCGCTCATGGTCTACGAAGGGGAGATCGAGAAAGTGCGTGAGGAGTATGATGATCTGGCAGTCGTCTGCTATATCAACTCCATGGCGGCGACAAAGTCGCTGGTCGACGTTTGCGTCACCTCGTCAAACGCTTTGAAGATCGTCAGTAAGCTCCCGCAGAAAAACATCTATTTCATACCGGATAAAAACCTGGGAAGCTGGATCGCGGAGCAGCTTCCGGAGAAGAATTTCATTTTTGGTCACGGATACTGTCACGTTCACGATGTGATAAAACCGGAGGACGTAGAAGCCTATAAAGCGAAGTATCCGGGTGTCAAGGTGCTGGTGCATCCGGAGTGCCCGGTAGAAGTGAGCAAGATGGCGGACTACGTGGGGAGCACCAGCGGGATCATCGATTTCGCGACGAAGAGCAGCGACAAGGAATTCATCGTCTGCACCGAGTCTGGTGTGGAACATGAACTGAAGAAGCGAAATCCGGACAAGGAGTTCCACTTCATAGACAAACACGTATGCCAAAACATGAGAGGGATCACTCTCGAGGACGTTGCGGAGTGTCTGAGGAACGGTGCACCGCAGGCGCATGTCGAAGAAGAAGTGAGAGTCAGCGCAGAGAAGTCTCTGGACAGAATGCTCGAGCTGGGCTCGAACTAGTCGCAAGCGGATAACAGGAGGAACTACAGATGAGTTATAATACGGATGTACTGATTGTCGGCAGCGGGGTGGCAGGCCTGTACTGTGCGCTCAAACTCCCATCGGACAAAAAAGTCACGGTCATCACCAAAGCCGGTCTCGAGGAATGCGATTCCTGGCTCGCACAGGGCGGTATCTGTGTCCTGCGAAACGAGCAGGACTACGATTCCTACTACGAGGACACCCTCAAAGCCGGTCATTACGAGAACGACAGGAGCTCCGTGGATATCATGATCCGCTCTTCCCAGCAGCTGATCGAAGATCTGATCAGCTATGGAGTGGAGTTCGAACGTGATGAGAACGGGGAACTGCTGTTTACGAGAGAAGGCGCTCATTCGGCACCGCGCATCCTTTTTCACGAGGACGTGACGGGCAAAGAGATCACGGAGACTCTCCTGGAAGCTGTGCAGAGACTGCCAAACGTTACACTTTACGAGCATACGACCATGGTGGATATCATCGAAGCAGACGGGCATTGCCAGGGCATCGTCGCGCTGGTCAGCCCGGACAGTCAGCTGGCACAGTACTGCAATGGACCGACGACAGATGACGGCAGGCTGATCCTCGCTATGGAGGCACCGGAAGTCGTATGGGCATGCGGAGGGGTCGGCGGGCTGTTCGAGCATTCCACTAACTATCCGCATCTGACCGGTGATGCGCTGGGGATCGCGATCAAGCATGGCATCCGCCTGAGGGACCCGGACTATATCCAGATCCATCCGACTACCCTTTATACAGAGAAGCCCGGACGATCCTTCCTCATTTCGGAATCCGTCCGAGGTGAGGGCGGTATCCTGCTGAACAAAGACGGGAAGCGGTTCGTGGACGAACTGCAGCCGAGAGATGTGGTCAGCCAGGCGATTTTTGCTGAGATGGAAAAGACCGGGGAGAAGCACGTATGGCTTTCCATGGAGAATATCCCGAAAGAGACGATACTGCACCATTTCCACAACATCTACGAGACCTGCCTGAAGGAAGGATACGATGTGACGAAGGAACCGATCCCTGTGGTACCAGCGCAGCACTACTTCATGGGCGGTGTGGACGTGAACAGCGACAGCAGGACCTCCATGCCTCAGCTGTATGCTGCCGGAGAGACGAGCTGTAACGGCGTGCACGGAGCGAACCGGCTTGCCAGCAACTCACTGCTTGAGAGCCTTGTTTTCGCACAGCGAGCAGCCAAAAGGATCGCAGAGGAATACGCAGGCAAGACGGTCGATCACAAGGTGACAGAGAATCTGGACCTTAAAGAATACATCGATACGAAAAAATTGTTTGCCGGCTATAGAGAAAGCATTCTCAAAGAGATAGAGAAGATGAAATAGCGGATCAGTCGGAGGAAGAATAGAATGAACAAAGTTACAATGAAACTGCACGTTGACAAGCTGATACGGATGGCTCTCGAAGAGGATATTACTTACGAGGATGTGTCTGCGAATGCAGTGATCAAAGAAGACCGCCCGGGAGCAGTAGATCTGATCGCCAAGCAGGAAGGAGTCATTGCAGGACTCGATGTATTCGCCCGCGTCTTCACACTTCTGGACGAAAATGCCCATACGGAATTCTTTGCTTCCGATGGCGATGAAGTGTCTCCGGGACAGAAGCTGGCAGTCGTCCATGCAGATATCCGCGTATTGCTGTCCGGAGAGCGTACGGCCCTCAATTATCTGCAGAGAATGAGCGGAGTCGCAACGTACACGAGACAAATGGTCAGCCTGCTGGAGGGAAGCAAAACGAAGCTCCTCGATACGCGAAAGACGACACCGAACAACAGAGTGTTCGAGAAATATGCAGTCCGCATAGGTGGCGGATGCAACCACAGATATAACATATCTGACGGGGTGATGCTCAAGGACAATCATATCGATGCAGCCGGAGGCGTCGCGGAAGCGGTCGCCATGGCTAAGGAATATGTACCGTTCGTGCATAAGATCGAGGTGGAGACAGAGAACCTCGATATGGTCAGGGAGGCTGTAGATGCCGGCGCCGATATCATAATGCTGGATAACATGGATTATGATACAATGAGAGAAGCGATAAAGATCATCGACGGAAGAGCGCTTACGGAGTGCTCCGGCAATGTGACGAAAGAGAATATATCCAACATCGCAAGCATTGGCGTCGATTACATCTCAAGTGGGGCGCTGACGCACTCGGCACCGATCCTCGATGTTTCAATGAAGCACCTGAGGGAAGAGTAACTGGATCATAAGAACAGGAGGAACAGTTTGGGCAAGCTGAAGACAGAGGAACGGAGAAACCGCATACTGGAAACACTGCAGGCCAGTGAAGAACCACTTTCCGGCAAATATCTCGCGGACAAGTTCGGTGTCAGCAGGCAGGTCGTCGTCACAGACATCGCTATATTGCGCAGCCAGTATCCTGATCTCATGGCCACGAGCCGCGGGTATATCATGCTTAAGGGGGATCTTTGCCGCAGGGTATTCAAGGTGCTGCATGATAACGAGCAGACGGAAGACGAGCTCGTAAGCATAGTGGAACTCGGTGGTAAAATCATGGACATCTATGTCGATCACAAAGTATACGGAACGATACGAAAGCCTTTGGATATACGATCAAAGCGTGATATCGATCATTTCATGGACGACATAAAGAGTGGAGTATCGACACCGCTGATGAATATAACGAATGGATATCACTACCACACGATCGAAGCGAGATCTGCGGAGATCCTGGACGAGATCGAAGAGACCCTGAAAGATAAGGGGTATCTCATAGAGAGTTTTGATTCTGCGGTTATCTACGAACCGAAGCGATACAGTAGTATGTAAATAATAAAGGGACTGACATCACTGATGATCAGTCCCTTTCTCTCTGTGTCGGTATGTGGCCTACAGCTCTTTGCCTGTGAGAAGTGTATATGCTTCCTTGTATTTCTCGATCGTCTTGTCGATGACGTCCTGAGGCAGGTTGTAGTCGCTGTCCGGATTAGCCAGCAGCCAGTCTCTTACGAACTGCTTATCGTAGGACGGCTGGGATTTGCCTGGTTCGTATCCTTCCAGTGGCCAGAAACGTGAGCTGTCCGGTGTGAGGACTTCATCGCCCAAAACAAGCTCGCCGTTCTCATCGAGACCGAATTCGAATTTCGTGTCGGCGATGATGATGCCGCGGGAAAGAGCGTACTCTGCGCACTTTTTGTAAACTGCGATCGTAGCATCCTTTGCCTTCTTCGCATATTCTTCGCCGTGTCCAGGATATGCCTTCTCGAGAACGTCGATGCTCTCTTCGTAGGAAATGTTGATGTCGTGATCGCCCAGCTCAGCCTTCGTGCTTGGAGTGTAGATGACCTCAGGAAGTTTGTCACTTTCCTTCAGGCCTTCCGGCAGTTTGATACCGCAGACAGTTCCGTCATTCTGATAGGATTTCCAGCCGCTGCCTGTGATGTAGCCTCTGACGATGCATTCGATCGGGAGCATCTCCAGCTTCTTGCACATCGTTGCCTTCTTAGCGAACTGCTCCTGCTGGAAGAATTCCGGCATGTCAGCGTTGTCTACCGAGATCAGGTGGTTCGGGATGATGTCCTCAGTGAAATCAAACCAGAACTTCGACATCTGCGTCAGAACAGCGCCCTTGTCAACGATCTTGTTCTTCAGGATAACGTCAAATGCAGAGATCCTGTCAGTTGCGACCATGATCAGTGAATCGCCAAGATCATATATCTCTCTTACTTTACCTTCTTTGATAGGTGTATATTCTTTCATTCTATACCTCCGCTGTGTTTGAACCATGATACCAGGTAATTATAGCACATAACCCATAGCAGTGTCGCTATAAATCCCTATTTCATCAGAGCGTTACCGACGATAAGCTGCTGGATCTCATTGGTTCCTTCGTAGATCTGAGTGATCTTAGCATCTCTCATCATACGCTCTACGTGGTACTCACGCATATAGCCGTTTCCACCCATGAACTGGACGGCCCACTGGGTGACTTCCATGGCAGTGTTGGTGCACATGTACTTGGCCATTGCAGCATCCTGGGTGAACGGGATGCCCTGATCGTGGTGGACTGCAGCACGGTAGAGTACCAGTTTCGCAGCTTCGATCTTCATCTTGAGTTCGGCCATCTTGAACTGGATGTACTGGTTCTGGCCGATCGGTTTGCCGAACTGCTCTCTCTGCTTGACATATGCCAGAGCGCGGTCGAATGCTCCCTCTGCGAGACCAAGACCCTGCGCTGCCACGCCGATACGTCCGCAGTCCAGCGTTTTCATAGCTGTCTTGAAGCCGTTGCCGTCGTTTCCGACCTTGCCGAATGCAGGGACTCTGCAGTCATCGAGTATGACTTCTGAAACCTGCGCGGCACGGATGCCCATCTTGTTTTCGCGCTTTCCTGTGCGCACTCCCGGCAGGTCGCGGTCTACGATGAAGCATGTGAGCCCTTTCGATTTTTTCTCCGGCTGAGTAAGGGCGTATATAGCGGTGT
The DNA here is from genome assembly GCA_946546075.1 of uncultured Bacillota bacterium. GTDB lineage: Bacteria > Bacillota > Clostridia > Peptostreptococcales > Anaerovoracaceae > Lentihominibacter. The sequence goes on from CAMNNV010000020.1 coordinate 11,963, forward strand.
ATTTTGCCAGAGGTCCGTTGGTGTTGAAGCATTTGAGCCCGTTGAGGATATAGTCATCTCCATCCTTTATGGCTGTTGTCAGGCAGCCGCCGGCATCGGATCCTGCTTCCGGCTCCGTAAGTCCGAAGGAGCCCATGACTTCCCCTTTGAGGACAGGTGGAAGGAATGCCTTTTTCTGCTCCTCTGTCGCATCGGAGTACCAGATGCTTCCGCCGTAAAGGGATGTGCAGACAGAATAAGCGATACCGAATGATCCGTCGATCTTAGACATTTCTTCTACTGCAATAGCGTATTCCAGATAGCCAAGGCCCTGGCCGCCGTATTCCTTCGGGTAAGGGATCCCGATAAAGCCAAGTTCACCGGCCTTGTGGAATGCATCGATCGGAAACTCTTCTTTCTCGTCGCGTTCGATGACGCCGGGAAGGAGCTCCTCCTCAGCAAACTGCTTCGCAGTCTTCTGTATTTCCTTTTGTTTCTCAGATAATTCAAAATCCATATACACGCCTCCTTGAATCTATTTCATACAGACTAATATTATGCAAAATCATGAATAATGTCAATGCCGCAGGCGGGAGCGACAGGGAATTGATAAAGGGGCCGGAATGTTTTAAAATACAAAAGGAGAACGACATCATCAATTACAGTGACAAGGGGTAAAGACATGGCTGATATATACATCACGGGGCATAGAAATCCAGACCTCGACAGCATATGCAGCGCGCTGGCATATGCGAACCTCAAAAATAGAATCGATCCGGAGAACAACTACATCCCTGTGCGCTGCGGGCACATCGGAGAGAACGCTAAGCGTATACTCAAATCCCTGGATATCAAAGCGCCGATGCTCAAACTCGATGTGACACCGAAGGTGGGAGACATCGTCATGAGCCACGGCAAGACGATAGATGCATCGGATACTATCGCAGACCTTGCAGAATACTACAATGAGTCCACACCGCCGGCCATACCTGTCTTCGACGGCAAAGACTTCTACGGTCTTCTGAGCGTAGACGATATCACTTACTGGCTCGTCAGAGAACTGGCAGACAATCGCAAGATCGATCACCTGCCTGAGATCCGAGAGATCATGACGGCACCGGAACCACCTGTCCAGGCGGATGACTTCCTGGAGCCTACCCTCAACACTCTCAGCAAGTCCCGCAAGCGCGGCCTTGCCGTATTTGACGGTGACGAATACATCGGGTTCGTGACGAGACGCTGCTTCCTGGAGATCCCGAAATACAAAGTGATCCTGGTGGACCACAATGAGCCGAAGCAAAGCATCCGCGGCATCGAGGATGCGGAGATCTGCGAGATCGTCGATCATCACAGGATCGACGCGGTGAAGACGGATCTTCCGATATTCATCGACGCAGAGCCGGTGGGGAGCACGTGCACCATCGTGCATCAGCTGTTCCTGAGAAACGGCCTCATGCCGGACAAAGAGACGGCGAAGATCCTGCTGACGGGGATCATCTCGGACACCCTGATACTCCGAAGTCCGACGACGACGCCGATCGATATATCCACCGCGAATACTTTGAGCATCATTTGCGGAGAAGAACTGGGAGCATTCGGCGTGAACATGTTCAAGAACGTCGAAGGCTTGAAGAAGCAGGATCCGGAGGAAGCCATCCAGTCCGACTTCAAGACCTACGATGAGAAGG
>CAMNNV010000021.1 GCA_946546075.1 uncultured Bacillota bacterium
CGGGAGTATGGAGCCGGATATCTGGCGACCATGATCGCGAAAGATAAGAAATAAAAGCCTTTACAGAGAACAAAAAGAAATGTATAATGCCTACTGTAGCGCGGTAATGCTTTAATGTGATAAAGCATTAAGGACGTTAAGGATAAGAACAAGACCACAGCACAGGAGGCATCATACGGTATGAAAGAAGGATTTATGAAATACAACTTAAGACCTGACGAGCAGGCATCTCTTGAGCTTCGTGGACTGTATGAGAAATACGGTTACAAGAAGTACAAGATGGGAAAATTCGAAGAGTATTCGCTCTATGCGGAGAACAGCGATTTTATCACGGCAGACAGAGTTCTGACGTTTACGGACCTTGACGGGCGTCTTCTCGCACTCAAACCGGACGTCACACTCAGCGTTATGAACAATACGAACGTATCGGAGACAGACTCCGAGAAACTCTATTATATCGAGAACGTTTACAGAGAAAACAGAGAGAGCCACAACTTCAAGGAGATCAACCAGATGGGGCTTGAGTATCTGGGCAATGTGACGAGACAGAGCGTACTAGAGGTCATCATGCTGGCTGTGAAGACTCTGGATCAGATCAACAAGGACAATCTCCTGGAACTGAACAATATGGACTATGCCGTCCACCTCATTTCCTCACTTGGCATGTGGGAGAAGACGTATCTCAAGACGCTTACGGCTATTAGACAGAAGAACGTCACCAGCCTTCGTGAGCTGGCAGCCAAGGCAGAGCTGGGCGAGAAGGAGACGGAAGCCCTCTGCAAGCTCCCGTTCCTCTACGGACCGATGGAGGAAACGCTGAAGAGAGCACGTGAGCTTGCCATCAACGATGAGATGAGAGCAGACGTGGATGCTTTGGAAGAATACTGCAATGATCTGATGAGACTTGGGTGCAGCGACGATCTGCAACTGGATCTGAGCATGATCAATGACATCGATTACTACAATTCCATCACGTTCCGCGGCTACGTGAGAAACCTTCCGGGCTGCGTGCTTGCAGGAGGTCAGTACGACAAGGCGATGAGCGTCCTGAAGAAGAAGGGCGGAGCCATTGGTTTTGCTGTCTATCTTGACGAGCTGAACAAAGGGGAGCACGAGATGGCAAGATACGATGTGGATGCCGTTTTATGCTATGATGCAGCCGATGATCCTGTGGAAGTGATGAAGGCCATCGAGTCCATACAGGAAGAAGGCAAGACCGTTCGCGGCATCACCACTGAGACAGACATCAGATATAAAGAAAAATACATCTTGAGAGATGGGAAGGCAGTAAAGGAGGCGGTAACATGTTAACGATCGCTTTGCCGAAGGGAAGGCTTGGAGACAAGGTCTACGACATGCTGGCGCAAGCAGGCTTTGACTGCCCGGGCTACTATGATAAGAACAGAAAACTCGTATTCGAAAGTCCCGAAAACGGGGTCAGATATCTTCTGGTCAAGCCAAGTGATGTGGCGATCTACGTGGAGCACCATGCGGCCGATGTAGGTATCGTCGGTAAGGACATCCTCCTGGAGCAGGGCTCGGATGTTTATGAACTGCTGGATCTCGGCATCGGCAAGTGCAGGATGTGCGTGGCCGCACCGGAGGATTACGTAGAAGACAAAGACAGGACACTTCGCGTGGCGACGAAATACGTCAATATCACGAAGGAATTCTACGGCAGAAGAAATCGATCCATCGAGATCATCAAACTCAACGGAAGTATCGAACTCGCACCGATCCTCGGTCTTACGGATGTCATCGTGGATATCGTAGAGACAGGCGGAACGATCAAAGAGAACCATCTCAAAGTGATCGAAGAGTTCAAAGATATAAGTGCCAGGTTCATAGCAAACAAGACCAGCTTCAAGTTTGAGAACGCGATCATCACGGAGATGATGGACAAGCTGGCAAAGCAGGTGAAATAATGAGCAGATTTTTTAGTAACGAACTCAGAACATTAAAGCCGTACACTCCGGGAGAACAGCCGAAGGTGGTAGGAAGACTCATCAAGCTCAACACGAATGAGAATCCGTATCCTCCTGCACCTGGAGTGATTAGGGCTCTCAGCGATGACCAGCTGGATTCCCTGAGACTGTATCCGGATCCGGAAGCATCCGATCTCATCGAAGCCATCGCAGAGAATTTCGGGATCCGGCCTGACCAGGTAATGGTGGGAAACGGCTCCGATGAGCTGCTGGCCTTCGCATTCTTTGCGTTCCGAAACGATGATAACATCATCGTCTATCCGGAGATCAGCTACAGCTTCTATCCTGTGCTCTGCGATATGATGCACTTAGAGGGCATCAAGATCCCGCTCGATGAGGAGTTCAAAGTGGTGCCGTCCTACTACAACCACGCAGGCGGGACCATCGTCATCACGAACCCGAATGCGCCTACAGGCATCGCCCTCACAAGGGCTGAGATCCGGAGCATCCTGGACAACAACAAGGAGAACCTCGTGATCATCGATGAGGCATACGTAGACTTTGGAGCAGAGAGTGCCGTTACCCTCATCGACGAGTATGACAACCTCCTGGTGATCCAGACCATGTCCAAGTCAAGGAGCCTTGCGGGTGGCCGCATCGGCTTTGCCATGGGTAATGCGGAGCTCATAGCAGATCTGAACAGGATCAAATTCAGCTTCAATCCGTATAACCTGAACAGGCTCAGCATCAAGGCGGGGATCGAGGCCATCAAAGATATCAACTACTTTGAGAGAATAACGCGTCTCATCGCGAATACACGTGAGCACTTTGTAAATGATATGAAAAGGCTCAGGTTTACCGTGCTCCCATCGGAGTCGAATTTCGTATTCGTGAAGAGTGACGAGATATCCGGCGAAGATTATTTCAAGGCACTGCGCAAATATAACATCATCGTCAGGTATTTCAGCGATCCGAAGATAAAAGATTTTGTGCGCATCACCATAGGGACGCCGGATGAGATGAAGGCGCTCGTGGATGCAACAAAAGAGATTCTTGAAGCGAGGTAGACATCATGAGAAGAAAAAAAGTTGTTAGAGATACGAAAGAGACGAAGATCGTTCTTGCCCTGGAGATCGATGGTACAGGTGCTTATGAGATCAATACGGGCAGCGGTTTTCTCGATCACATGATGGAGCTTTTCGCAAGGCACGGCAGATTTGACCTTGCCATCGACTGCAACGGAGATACCGAGGTGGACTACCATCACACCACGGAGGATATCGGCATCGCTCTTGGTACGGCCTTCAAGGAGAGCCTGGGCGATAAGCGCGGTATCACAAGATACGGCTCGAAGACCATCCCGATGGATGAGACGCTCGTCATGGTGGCTTTGGACATCAGCGGCAGGACCTATGTGAACTTCGATGTCGAAATGCCTGCACAGAAGGTGGGCGATTTTGATACGGAGCTGGTGAAGGAATTCATTTACGGCATGGCAAGAGCCATGGACCTTACAGTACATGTGAAGCTCCTGGAGGGTGAGAACACGCACCACATCATCGAAGGCATCTTCAAGTGCCTCGGAAGAGCCCTCAGAGAAGCATGTGCAATCGAAGCAGAATACGCGGACGAGATCCCTTCCACGAAGGGCGTCCTTTAAGGAGAAAGACATTATGATCGCTATCATAGATTACGGAGTTGGCAACCTGTTCTCCCTCACAGCATCACTGAACTATCTGGGAGCAGAAGTCAAGGTCACGGCTGATGCAGCAGACCTTGAGGCCGCAGACAGGATCATCCTGCCGGGAGTCGGCGCATTTGAGGATGCCATCGCGAAACTCAGAGCTACAGGACTTGTGGATACCATCATGGAGCAGGTGGAGAAGGGCAAGCCTATGCTGGGCATCTGCCTCGGCATGCAGCTTCTCTTTGAAGAAAGCCATGAATACGGCGTGCACCAGGGCCTTGGCCTTGTCAAAGGCACCGTGGCATCCATCACAGAAGACCTCAAAGCAGCAGGCAAAGAAAAAGTGGAGACGCCTGCCGGCACAGAAGAACTCAAGGTGCCTCACATCGGGTGGAATGCTCTGAAGTTCGATGCGGATGAGCCTCTGTTCAAAAATATCAAACAGGGCGACTGTGTTTATTATGTCCACAGCTTCTATGGAAGAGACTGTGAAGAGAGCACCATCGCAACGTCGGAATACGGCATAACGGTAACCGGTGCAGTAAGAAACGGCAACGTCTATGGCACGCAGTTCCATCCGGAGAAGAGCGGCAAAGTCGGTATGGGCATATTAAAAGCATTCATGGAGATATAGGAGGAAGGAATGAAGATTTTTCCTGCGATAGACCTTAGAGACGGCAAAGCCGTAAGACTCTTTCAGGGGGATTACGACCAGATGACCGTCTATAGCGAAGACCCGGTGGACGTGGCAAGATCCTTCAAGGAAGCGGGAGCATCCTATCTGCACCTGGTGGATCTGGACGGAGCCAAGGACGGTGCCCTTGTCAATTTCGATACGATCAAGCGCATCGTGGATGAAGTGGATATGTTCGTGGAAGTCGGCGGCGGCATCCGCGACGAGGAGAGGATCCGCCAGTATCTGGACCTGGGAGTGGAAAGAGTCATCCTGGGGACCATCGCTGTCAGAGACCGTGATTTCCTCGAAAAAATGGTGCAGAAGTACGGTGAGCGCATCGCTGTCGGCGTCGATGCCAGAGACGGATTTGTGGCAGTCAGCGGATGGAAAGAAGTCACGGATATCGACGGACTGGAGTTTTGCAGGTATCTGCGGGATATCGGCGTCAGCCAGGTGATTTATACAGACATATCAAGAGACGGAGGCCTCTCCGGTACGAATATGGAAGTCTACAAGCAGCTTCAGAAGATCGAAGGCCTCAATGTAACAGCATCCGGCGGGATCAGCTTCGAAGAGGAGATCACAGCCCTCAAGGATGTGTGCGACGCTGCGATCCTCGGCAAAGCGATCTACAGCGGTAAACTTGATCTTGCAAGAGCAGTGCAGCTCGGTGAATAACGGAAGGTAAGAAATGATCACGAAGAGAATAATACCCTGCCTGGATGTAAGAAACGGCAGAGTTGTCAAAGGAACGAATTTCGAGGGGATCCACGATGTGGCAGATCCTGTGGAGATGGCTGAATTCTACAATGAAGAAGGAGCCGATGAACTCGTCTTTTATGATATAACGGCAAGCGTAGAAGAGCGTACGCTCTTTACAGACATACTCACGAAGGTGGCATCGAGGATATTCATACCGCTTACAGTAGGAGGCGGCATCAATACCCTGGATGATTTCGACAGAGTGCTCAAGTGCGGCGCGGACAAGGTCAGCGTCAACAGCGGCGCCATCAAAAATCCGGACCTGATCTACGAAGCAGCAAGAAAGTACGGAGATCAGTGCGTCGTCCTCAGCATGGACATCAAACGTGTGGACGGAAGCTTCAAGATCTTCGCCAAGGGCGGCCGTGAGAACACCGGCATCGATGCTATGGAATGGGTCGTAAACGGCGTCAACAACGGAGCCGGAGAGCTGGTGGTAAACAGCATCGATACGGATGGCGTCAAAGGCGGATTCGACCTGGAGCTTCTCGATGAGATTGCTTCCAGGGTGAACGTGCCGATCATCGCATCCGGCGGTGCAGGCAAGATGGAAGACTTCTCAGAGCTCTTCCGTCACAAAGGAATGGATGCAGGTCTCGCAGCCAGCATATTCCACTACAAAGAGATCAAGATCCGCGACCTCAAGGAATACTTAAGAGGCGAAGGAATCGAAGTAAGACTATAGGAGAATGAGATGAGAATGGAAGATCTTAGTTTTGATCTTGATAAGATAAAATTTGACGAAAAGGGCCTCGTTCCTGCCATCGTGCAGGATGCGCACACGCTGCAGGTGCTGACTCTCGCCTACATGAACCGGGAGTCTCTCGAGATCACGATACGAGAAGAACGCACATGCTTTTGGAGCAGGAGCAGGCAGGAACTTTGGAGAAAAGGGGAGACAAGCGGCAACACCCAGAAGGTCACGGCTCTCATCGCAGACTGTGACTACGATGCCATCGTCGTTCTCGTGGATAAGAAAGGTCCCGCATGTCATACGGGAGCCGAAAGCTGTTTCCATAACGAGATCATCTGATCTGTAAGCGATTTGATTTGCTTATAGCACATGACCACTACATATGGTATAATACAAGGCGGAGTTACAGAATAATAAGGAGCATAATATGGAAGCTAAGTATAAACGCGTACTGCTTAAGATAAGCGGTGAAGCACTGGCGGGTGAAGACCGTTTCGGTATCAACGAAGACATGCTGAAGAAAGTTGCTCTTCAGGTCAAAGAGGTCACATCCATGGGAGTGCAGGTAGCTATCGTAGTTGGAGGCGGCAATTTCTGGAGAGGAAGAACAGGCAAGAGCATTGACAGAGCGACAGCGGACTATATGGGCATGCTGGCAACCGTCATGAATTCCATGGCACTTCAGGATGCTTTCGAGAGCGAAGGCCTGCCGACGAGAGTCCAGACGGCCATCGAGATGAGAGAAGTTGCGGAGCCGTATATCAGAAGGAAGGCCATCAGCCACCTCGAAGGAAACAAGGTAGTGATCTTTGGAGCCGGTACAGGAAACCCATTCTTCTCGACGGATACTACTGCTGCACTGAGGGCAGCGGAGATCGACGCAGAAGTCATCCTGTTGGCTAAGAAGATAGATGCTGTTTATTCCGATGACCCTGAGGTCAATCCGGATGCTGTGAAGTTTGATCATCTCACACACAAGGAAGTACTGGAGAAGGATCTGAAGGTCATGGATTCCACTGCAGCAGCGCTTTGCAGGGACAACAATATTTCGATCCACGTATTCGCCCTTGCCGAAGACGGAAACATCAAGAAGGCAGTATGCGGAGAGAAGATAGGTACAATAGTTGAGTAAACGGGAGGTACAGTCATGTCAGAATTCAATATTGATTTATTAGAAGAAAAGGTAGCAAAAAGCATATCAGTTCTTAAAGAAGATCTGGGCACAGTAAGAGCAGGAAGAGCGAACGCAGCTCTGGTGGACAAAGTCATGGTAGATTACTATGGTTCACCGACTCCACTCAAATCACTGGCTAATATTTCTGTACCTGAACCAAGAACTCTGCTCATTGCCCCATTTGACCCTAAGAGCATTCCTGACATCGAGAAGGGCATCAATATCGCTAACATCGGTATCAATCCTGTCAACGACGGCAAAGTCATCAGACTTGCGATCCCTCAGGTAACAGAAGAAAGAAGAAAAGAACTCACCAAGACTGTCAAGGCTATGGGTGAGGATGCTAAGGTAGCGATCAGAAACCTCAGAAGAGACTATAACGACAAGGCCAAGAAGGCGGAGAAGGGCGGAGATCTCACAGAAGACGATCTCAAGGAGTTCCTCGATGATATCCAGAAGGTCCACGACAAGGCAATCAAAGACATCGACGATATCATTGCCGAGAAGGACAAGGAGATCATGGAGGTATAGTCTCGACCAAGTTCGACAAAATTCAGCGGATGTGACCTGCGTGCAGGTCACATCATTTTTGATAATCAGGGGGAATACTTCCCCAATGGGAGATTCAGATTATGCTTGATATGGATAGGATCCCTCGCCACGTTGCGATCATCATGGATGGCAATGGCAGATGGGCAAAGGCTCACGGTGTCCCGCGGGTCGCAGGCCACAATGCAGGGATGAAAGCCATGAAGAAGATCGTGGACCATTCCGATAAACTGGGAGTCGAGTACCTCACAGTCTACGCCTTTTCCACGGAGAACTGGAAACGTTCCGTAGAGGAAGTGGGAGGTATCTTCAAACTCCTGGTCAAATACGTCCAGAGCGATCTTAAAGGGCTTATCGACAACAATGTTCATGTGAACATACTGGGAGACTATTCTGCCATCCCGGAAGATGCCAGAAAAAGTCTCGAGAAGACGCTTGCAAAGACGTCCGCCAACGACGGACTGAAGTTCAATATCGCCATCAATTACGGCAGCCGTGACGAAATCAGAAGGAGCGTCACAGAACTTTGCAGGATGGTAAAGGATGGACAGTTAGAGCCTGAGGATGTCACCGAGGAAATGATCGGTGCACATCTTTTCACGGGCCATGAAGATATACCGGATCCGGAAGTCGTCATCCGAACGAGCGGGGAAGAGAGATTGTCCAACTTCCTCATGTGGCAGTGCGCCTACAGCGAGTTCGTTTTCGTGGATGAATTCTGGCCGGATTTCACACCTGAGAGATACGAGAAAGCTCTGGAAATCTATCAGAGCAGAGACAGACGTTTCGGAGGAAGATAATATGAAAACAAGGATACTGTCGGGGCTCATCATGCTGCCCCTGGTAGTGATACTGATACTGGGCGGATACGTGCTGTTCGCAGCATGCTTTGTGATCGGTATCATGGCGGTGAGAGAATTCTATAACGGATTCAAGGCTATGGATGTACACGCCAGCCTGCCGATCGCGGTATGCGCAGCGGTGGGGCTCTATGTGATCGAACTGGTTACGCAGGAGCCGAGATGGCTCATGCTGTGGTTCTTCGGCGTAGTCGTTGCAAGCCTTCTGTATCTGTTCAAGATCGAAGAGAGAAAACTGGAAGATGCCATGGCAACTCTTACGGGCATATTCTATATCGTTTTCTTCTCCTTCCACATCACCATGGTGGACAGAGCAGAACCGTACAGCCTCATGGTATGGCTCATCGTCATCACAGCCTTTGGTACGGATATCATGGCATACTTTGCAGGCGTTGCCCTCGGCAAACATAAATTATGTCCGAAGATCAGCCCGAAAAAGACCATCGAAGGTTCTATCGGAGGCATCCTCGGAAGCGTGATCCTCAGCGGCGTTTTCGGCTATTTCTTCATGCCGGAAGTGCTCATCCACTGCGTGATCATCGGCGTGCTGGGCGGTGTAGTTTCACAGTTCGGCGACCTGACAGCTTCCATATTCAAAAGAAAGATGGGCATCAAGGATTACGGAAATCTGATCCCGGGACACGGCGGTATCCTGGACAGATTCGACAGCGTACTGTTCACGGGACCGATGGTCTACTACTACATCGTTCTCGTCATTGGAATATAGAAGGACCATAGATGAAAAAAATAGCGATTCTCGGAAGCACGGGGTCTATCGGAACACAGGCCCTGGATGTGATCCGGCATAACAGAGATAAATATAAGGTGACGGCACTGTCCTGCGCCAGAAGTCTCGATCTTCTGCGCAGCCAGATCCGGGAGTTCGAGCCTCTTTTCGTGTCTGTAGCATCGGAAGAGGATGCTCGTCAGCTGAGCAGAGAGTTTCGGGACATTGTGTTCTTCTGCGGCGATGATGGGCTGACGGAGATCGCCTCCATGAAGGAGAGCGATATGGTCCTCAATTCCCTCATGGGCATGAGAGGCCTGGAGCCGACGCTTGCTGCCATCGAGGCAGGAAAGGACATCGCCTTTGCCAACAAGGAGACCCTTGTCACAGGAGGAGAGCTGGTGATGGATGCCGTAGCAGCCAATGGCGTGAAGCTGCTGCCGGTGGACAGCGAACACAGTGCCATTTTCCAGTGTCTCCAGGGCAACAAAGATAATAAGATCAAGAGGATCATACTGACCGCTTCCGGCGGTCCTTTCAGAGGATATTCTCTCGAGCAGCTGAGCGAAGTGACGCTGGAGCAGGCGTTGGCGCATCCGAACTGGTCCATGGGAGATAAGATCACCATAGACTCCGCCACGATGCTCAACAAAGGCCTGGAAGTCATCGAGGCCAAGTGGCTCTTTGATGTTCCACTGGATAAGATCCAGGTGGTGGTGCACCCGCAGAGCGTGCTCCATTCGGCCGTGGAATTTGAAGACTGTTCCGTCATTGGACAGATGGGAAATCCGGACATGAGAGTCCCGATCGCCTATGCCTTCTCCTATCCGGAGAGGCTGGATCTTAGTGACACTGTGGAGAGTCTGGATCTCTTCGCCCTCGATGAAGGCCTCACATTCCATAAACCGGATACAGAAGTCTTCCGGACGGTGAAGATGGCTTACGAAGCCTGCGAGAAGGGCGGCAGCTACCCGGTGGTGCTCAACGGCGCCAATGAGGTGCTCGTAGACCTCTTCCTGAGAAACAAGATCAAATTCATAGATATCCAGAATACTCTGGAGAAACTCCTCTGGGAGCACGACCCTGTGTATAATATGACGCTGGAGCAGATCCTGGAGGAAGACCATAAGATAAGAGAACTAACGATTAAGACGATCGAGGAAATGGTATGACCATAATTTACGCTATCATCATATTCTGTCTTCTGATTTTCGTTCATGAATTCGGACATTTTTTCGTCGCGAAGGCATGCGGAGTCAAAGTCAATGAATTCGCTATCGGCATGGGCCCTGCGATCTTTAAGAAACAGCGCGGGGAGACTTTGTATGCCGTGAGAGCCCTTCCTATCGGCGGATACTGCGCCATGGAGGGAGAAGACGAGGATTCGGAGGACGAACGGGCTTTCAACAATAAACCTGCGTGGCAGAGAGCACTCGTACTTTTTGCAGGAGCAGGCATGAACTTCATCACATGCGTCGTTCTGATCATCGTGGTCTACCTGATCATGGGATCTGCCACCACCACAGTGGGGACCGTATCAGAAGGATTTCCTGCTCAGCAGGCAGGGATCCAGGCCGGCGATACCATACTCGAGATCAACGGCAACGAGATCCATACGTGGAATGACGTCGCTCTCTATGTGCCGAACAAAAAAGATGCACAAGTAAACATCAAGGTCGAGAGGGACGGAGAGGAACTGACATTACAGTCCGGAGTCAAGTACAACAAAGACTCGCAAAGATATATCCTGGGCGTGACCACGAAGGCGACCCACGATCCCGTCACGGCCGTCAAACAGGGCATAATCGGTACCGGCAGCATGACGGTGATGATGTATAAGATCCTGAAACAGCTATTTACGGGGGAAGTGTCCACGAAGGATCTGAGCGGACCTGTGGGCATCGTCTATGCGGTGAGTGACTCGGCAAGCCACGGCTTCATCAACGTCGTCTATCTTGCCGCGCTCCTGAGCCTCAACCTGGCAGTGATCAATCTGCTGCCGTTTCCTGCACTGGACGGCGGAAGACTGCTCTTCCTCGTCATCCGAAAGATCACGGGAAAAAGAGTCACCGATAAGGTCGAAGGGTATTTCCATTTTGCAGGATTGATGTGCCTGTTTGCCCTCATGATCTACGTGACGTTCAATGATGTGATCCGATTCATATTACCGCTCTTCTAACGGCAGGAGGAACAAGATGAAACGAACAGTATATTGCGGAGACGTCAAAATAGGCGGAGGCGCGCCTGTTTCGATACAATCCATGACGAATACTCCTACAGCTGATGTCAAGGCAAGTCTCGAGCAGATCGCAAGACTGAAAGATGCCGGATGTCAGATCATCAGGCTCGCTGTGCCGGATATGGACGCAGCAAGAGCGTTAAAAGAGATCAAAGCACACGCAGGGATCCCTGTTGTGGCTGACATACATTTCGATCACAGACTGGCTCTGGAAGCCATGCGAAGCGGCGTGGACAAGATCCGGATCAATCCCGGCAACATCGGTTCTGCCGAGAACATCAAAAAGGTCTGCGATATGGCAAAGGAGCGCCGGATACCGATCAGAGTGGGCGTGAATTCCGGATCTCTCGAGAAGGATATCCTCGAGGAGTACGGAGCCGTTACCGCCGAAGGTCTTGCAAAGAGCGCGCTGCGCAACGTGAAGATCCTGGAAGACCTGGATTTCGGAGACATCGTGATCTCTTTGAAGTCCAGCGATGTGGTCATGAACTATCAGGCCTATAAGATCGTGGATCAGGCTTGTGATTATCCGCTTCACATAGGCGTGACGGAAGCCGGCATCCCTTCGAGAGGAAGGATCAAGTCCGCAGCAGGAGTGGGAGCACTGCTCCTGGAAGGCATCGGAGATACCATGAGGATCTCTCTGACGGCAGATCCTGTAGAAGAGATCATTATGGCCAAGGAACTTCTGGCAGCACTTGGCATGCGAAAAGAAAGGGCGGAGATCGTATCCTGTCCTACCTGCGGCCGTACAGAAGTGGACCTGGAGAAGGTGGCAACGGATGTGGACAGAGGCATCAGCACGCTCTATGACAGGCTCGGACCGGATGCAAAACCGATCAAGATCGCCGTCATGGGATGCGTCGTGAACGGTCCCGGAGAATCAAAGGGCGCCGATATCGGTGTGGCCTGCGGCAAGGGCAAAGGTGCCATTTTTGCCGATGGCAAGATAATAAAAACAGTAGAAGAAGATGAGATCTGCGCTGAGATCGTCAGACTTGCAGAGGAATACAGCAGGAAATGATAAAACTTTTAGGGGAATCCATAGACTTCCATAAACTTGGAGGCTACACAATTGAAGATCTGGAATGCAGAGCCGAGAAGGCTTCGCTATCTCCTGACGGCACAGAACTGAAGGCGGATATCACCATGAATCTCGTGCTGCCTTACGAAAGCATCGACCGGTTCAAAAGATCCCTTGTGGGCCAGCTGGAGGGCGTAGAGAAAATCGACCTGATACTGCATTACGAAAACCTGAGACAGGGCCCGGAAGAAGCCCTGCCTCTTTATATACCTCATATGATCGCCATCATAAACGGAAACTATGCTCACGTGACGAAGACGATCTATCCCGATGATTTCACGCTGGAAGACGGTTCTCTCACCATCAGAGCTCTCGGCGAGACGGCAGTCAAAGTGCTGAACGATGATGTGGCAGCATCCTTTGAGAAACTCCTGAACAAAGATCTCGGACTTGATGTGAGGGTCCGCTTCGAGAACGAGCAGGCAAAGTACATATCGGCAGGAAAGTCCATCGAAGAAAAGACAAAGAAAGCGGAAAGCATGCAGCCGAAACCTGTTGTGAACAAGGACAGTGCTCCGGCTCCAGCAGCATCTTCGAACGGAGGACAGAAACCGTTCCGGGGAAGACGAAGAGACAAATACACTCCTGTCAAAGGCAACCTCATCATGGGAAATGCCATTACAGGAGAAGCCGTTCCGATCCGTGATGTCACTTCCGAAAGCGGCATCGTCGTCATAGAGGGAGAACTGTTCAAAAAAGATTCCAGGACTACGAAGAGCGACAGCAAGCTGGTGTCCCTTTATGTCACGGACAAGAGGACCAGCATATGCGTCAAAGCCTTCACCCTCGACCAGAAGTGGGAGGATATCGACAGCAACTTCAAAAACGGCGACGGTATAAAGATCAAAGGACAGGCTCAGTGGGACAGATTCGATAACTGCGTCACCATCATGGCGGACTCCATCGAGAAGATGGAAAAGAAGGAACGTATGGATACGTATCCGGAGAAGAGAGTCGAACTGCACGCCCACACGAAGATGAGCGCCATGGACGGTTTCAACGACGTCAAACGCATGGTGAAGACAGCCGAAAAATGGGGCCACAAAGCCGTGGCGATCACCGACCACGGCGTGGTGCAGGCATTCCCTGACGCTTCCCATGCTGCAAAAGATATCAAGATCCTCTACGGATGCGAAGGGTACCTTCTGGAGGACAAGGATCTGATCAATAAGGACGGCACCATCAACTACAAG
>CAMNNV010000022.1 GCA_946546075.1 uncultured Bacillota bacterium
CTTTCTCGATCAGTACGAGGTCTACGCCCGGTATCCCGTTGAACACGGTGGGGACGATGCCGATCTCTTCGTAGCCGAGTTTCTCATAAAACCTGCGGGCATTCGTGTTGCGACTGTTTGTATCGAGGCGCAGTGCCGTGCAGCCGCAGTCACGTGCATATTTTTCGTAATAATCGATGAATTCTTTACCGAGGCCGCCTCCGGCACGATCGGGTGAGATCACCAGCGTATGGATCACCATGATCTGCTCATCGGGAGCCGGGTGCTTCCAGTCGCCTTGGGAATAGACATCCACCTGCTCTTTGTTGATGATAGCTGCTCCGCAGATCTCCCGGTCCTTTACCAGGACGAAAAGGTCGCCGCGGTCCAAAGCAGCGGCGGCTGTCTCAGAAGTGGGGTATATTCCCCGAAGCCATCCGGTGGTGATCTTCCCGCTGCTCTCAGCGTCGTGGATCTTATCGTAGATGGCGGATATGTGCTCCAGATCAGAGCGTATTGCTTTTCTTATCATATTATTCAACCTCATAAAGAGTATACCATATCGTCGTTTTGATGGTATTATATATATACGCAAAAACGGAGGTAAGGAACATGAAAGTACTACTAATTAACGGCAGCCCTCGTGAGCATGGCTGCACAGACAGAGCTCTGCAGGAAGTGGCAGATACACTGGAAGCGAATGGAGTTGGAGCGGAGATCCTCTGGCTTGGCAAGGGCGCTATGCCGGACTGCATGGCATGCCACAAATGCCAGAAGGGTGGAGGATGTGTATACGGTGACATCGTCAATGAGACCCTCGACAGGATCGATGATTTTGATGGGATGGTCGTTGGAAGCCCTGTGTATTACGGAGGCCCGAACGGCAGGCTCACGTCGTTCCTGGACAGGTTCTTCTATAGCGGCGGCGCTGACAAGTGTCAGGGGATGCCGGGAGCATCCGTCGTTTCATGCAGAAGAGGCGGAGCATCGGAGGCATTCGAGAGGCTGAACCAGTATTTCCTCATCTGCAATATGAACGTGGTGGGATCACAGTACTGGAACCAGGTCCACGGTTTCACGGCAGAGGATGTGGAGAAGGATGAAGAAGGTCTCCAGACCATGAGGACCCTTGCGCAGAACATAGCCTATACTCTCAAGGCTAAGGAGGCTGCAGCAGCTGCAGGCATCGAGGAGCCCGTATACGAAGAGAAGACCTTCACACACTTTATACGATAAGAAATCGGACGCCATATCGGCCCTGTTGATACAGGGTCGTTTTTGATTTGAAAATCATTCTCAAATTCGTTGACAGGAATTGGGAGTTGCCCTATAATTGAGAATGGTTCTCGATTTAATGACGGGAGAAGATAATATGGCAACTAGAACGAAATATAGAACAAAACAGAAGGAAATGGTGCTGGAGTACCTCATGGCTGTTGAGGGAAGGCATGTGACTGCAGCGGAAGTATGCGAGTATTTCACTGGGTCAGGGATCTCCATCGGACAGGCGACAGTGTACAGACAGCTGGATAATCTGGTGAAGGAAGGCCTCATCAATAAGTACATCATCGACGGCAATTCACCAGCTTGCTTTGAATACGTGGGAAGGGAAGAGCACTGTCATCATGACGTATGCTTCCACTGCAAATGTGAGAAATGCGGCAAGCTGATCCACCTGCACTGCGAAGATCTCAAAGGATTGGGAGAACATCTGTATTCCCACCACCAGTTCACTTTGGATACTTCGAGGACAGTATTTTACGGAATATGCGAAGATTGCGCACAGATTGGAGAGTAACAGAAATGAGAAAGTATTTAGCCGTTCTGCTGCTGGCCATAGCAACGGTTTTCCTTATGACAGGTTGCGGAAGTTCCGGATCCGAAGAGTCTCAGTCAGCCGATGATGGCAGGCTGAAAATCGTAACGACCATATTCCCTGAATACGACTGGGTGAACAATGTGCTGGGAGAAAATCCTGCCGGTGCAGAAGTCACGATGCTCCTGGATGACGGCGTGGATCTGCACAGCTTCCAGCCTACAGCACAGGATATACAGACGTTATCTACCTGCGATATCTTCATCTATGTTGGAGGAGAATCCGACGAATGGGTAGAAGATGCGCTGGGTGAAGCGGTCAATAAAGATATGACAGTGATCAACCTTCTGGACGTGATGGGTGAGAACGCCAAGGAAGAAGAAGTCGTAGAAGGCATGGAAGCTGAGAAAGAAGGAGAAGAGGCAGAAGAAGAGGAAGGCCCTGAGTACGATGAGCACGTATGGCTCTCCCTGAAGAATGCCATGCTCTTTACCGACACCATCGCAGATGCACTGGGCAAGGCAGATCCTGAGAATGCGGACTACTACAGATCCTACGCAGATACGTACAAAGAGAAACTGCAGACTTTGGATGGAGAATACGCGGATGCTGTGTCAGCCGCAAAGGGCGATACGCTTCTCTTCGGAGACAGGTTCCCGTTCCGATATATGGCAGACGACTATGGGCTGAAGTACTACGCAGCCTTTGTGGGATGCTCCGCAGAGACGGAGGCGAGCTTCGAGACGATAAAGTTCCTGGCTGACAAAATGGACGAGCTGGGACTTCCTGCCGTCCTGACCATCGAAGGCGGAGATGGCAAGATCGCACAGACGATCGTCGATACCACGAAAAACAAGGATCAGAAGATCCTGAGCCTCGAATCGATGCAGTCCGTGACTGGCAAGGACATCGAAAACGGGGCGACGTATTTAGACATGATGACGAAGAATCTTGAGGTGCTGAAAGAAGCACTCGAATAGGAGAAACAATGGCTTATTTAACGATCCGCGACCTGAGTCTCGGATATGAAAATCAGGCAATACTGACGAATCTGGATTTCACCGTGGACAAGGGTGATTATCTCTGCGTCGTAGGGGAGAACGGCTCCGGCAAGTCTACACTCATGAAGACACTGCTGGGTCTCACTCCGCCGATCAAAGGGCAGATCCAGTGGGGGGACGGTCTCAAGATCAATGAGATCGGATACCTTCCGCAGCAGACCATCGTCCAAAAGGATTTCCCGGCTTCCGTGTGGGAAGTGGTGATCTCCGGCTGTCAGGGAAGAATGGGTCTCAGTCCCTTCTACAAAAAAGAAGAGAAACTCACAGCAGAGCGGAACTTAGAGCGCATGGGTATAACGCACCTGCGAAACAGCAGCTATAGGAACCTTTCGGGCGGACAGCAGCAGAGGGTGCTGCTGGCGAGAGCTCTTTGTGCGACGACGAAGGTGCTGCTTCTCGACGAGCCTGTATCGGGCCTGGACCCGAAGGTGACGGCGGAGATGTACGCTCTCATCAAGCAGCTGAACGATGAGGGGATCACGATCATCATGATCTCCCACGATATCGAAGCTGCCGTACGGTACGCGACACATATCCTTCATATCGGAGGCAAGGTGTTCTTCGGAACGAAGGAGGAATATAAGAAGAGCGATCTCGGGAAGTTCTTCCTGGCGCAGGAAGGAGGGGGCTTCTGATGTTTGCACAGCTTGTGGAATATCTCCAGTATCCCTTCGTGAGATACGCCATCATCGTAGGGGTGCTGATCGCACTCTGTTCATCACTTCTCGGAGTGACTTTAGTACTGAAGCGGTTTTCGTTCATCGGAGACGGTTTGTCACACGTCGCATTCGGTGCACTTGCCATCGCAAGCGTCCTGAACCTTTCGAACAACATGCTTCTGGTGCTGCCGATCACAGTGATCAGTGCAGTACTGCTGCTTCGGAACGGACAGAATACGAGGATCAAAGGAGACGCGGCGATCGCCATGATCTCCGTCGGAGCACTGGCCTTCGGTTATCTCATCATGAACGTTTTCTCCACCTCCTCGAACTTATCGGGAGACGTGTGCAGCACGTTGTTTGGATCCACATCCATACTCACTCTTACCTCCGGGCAGGTGTGGGGATGCGCCATCCTTTCGGTATGTGTCATCGCATTCTTCGTCCTGTTCTACAACAAAATTTTTGCAGTGACCTTTGATGAGAATTTTGCTATGGCAACAGGAGTGAAGGCGGAACGATATAATCTGATGATCGCTGTGGTCATCGCTGTGATCATCGTGCTCGCCATGAATCTGGTGGGAGCACTGCTCATATCGGCACTCGTCGTATTCCCGGCGCTGTCTGCCATGAGGATCTATAGCAGCTTCCTCAAAGTCACGATCTGTTCAGCGGTGCTGTCAGTTATATGTGCGCTGGTGGGGATACTCATCTCCATCCTCGCAGGGACTCCTGTGGGATCAACGATCGTCGCAGTAGATGTCCTCATGTTCGGTATTTGTTATCTCTGCGGTATGGTACGAGGCAGATAAGATGAGCAAATGTACGTCACCCTAAAGGATGCGTCTATGGAATTTTAAAAATAAAAAGCCTGAGCGGTGTTACCTGCTCAGGCTTTCGATTTTTTTGATTTATGCTTCGTGGACTCTTTTGCCTGTCATGAATTCGATGTCGATGGCGAATACGAGAGTTCTATGAGCATCAGCCTCGAACTCTTTTTTGATGTACTCCTCTGTGCAAGGGAACTTCTTGCAGAGTTTGTAGCACATATTCATGGCGTGGGAGTAGTCTTCGATGATTTCCGCTTTGCCGAAGCAGATGACGCTCTTGACGTAGTAAGCCCAGTCTCCTTCCATCTGTTCGTCCTGGCCGTATACGCAGAATGAAACTTTCGGGTCTGCTTTGATAGCGTCGATGTGATGGCCGATCTGATCTCCGTGGAAGTAGAGCTTGCCGTCTTCTTCATCGTAGTAGTGGTTGATCGGAAAACCGTAAGGGTATCCGTCATCTCCGATAACCGACATAACACCTCTCGTTTCCTTTATCAGCATCTCGATGCACTGCTCTTTCGTGAGTGCCTGTTTCTCTCTTCTCATTTCTCTGAACATATCATGATCCTCCTTGATCCGACCTATTGTGTCCTGTAAGTTGTTCATAGTATACTATGAAAGTGGATGGTATGAAAGTGCCAATTATTTAAAAAAACAGGGAGCCAATCTGAGATGATCTATATCGATAAAACATCAAAAACATCGCTGTATGAGCAGGTATATGAACAACTTATGGAGCAGATCAAGACCGGACAGATGCCGGCAGGTTCAAAACTTGTCCCGACAAGGACTATGGCAGCAGAATTGGCGGTCGGCAGAAACACGGTGGACAAAGCATACCAGCAGTTGAAGGACGAGGGGTATGTCGAGGCAGTACCGGGAAGCGGATTCGTCGTAAACGAGCTGCCTTACCTTCCGGAATCGCACGGATCAGATAGCCGCAAAGGACCTGAGAGGCAGAAGAAACAGACTTACGAATATGATTTCGTATACGGCTCCATGGAAAACAAGCTCTTCCCATATCGCAAGTGGGGCAGCTGCATGAAGGAGGCTCTGTTGAGACTGGAGAACGGGGATATCGCTGTATACCCCGAAAAAGACGGAGAGATGCGGCTCAGAGAAGCGATATGCAGCCATCTCAAACAGGCAAGGAACGTAGACTGCAGCCCTGAGCAGATCCTGATCACATGCGGACACCAGTTCTCAATGGAGATCATCGCCAACATCTTTTCGGATGGGGGCGCGAGGACAGGCGTGAGCTTCGTGATGGAAGATCCAGGATACGACGGGATCCGCAAAGTGTTCATGAACCGGAATTTTGAAGTTTCCGCCATCCCGGTGGAAGAAGACGGGATCGATATACGCCCGCTCAAAGGAAAACACGTGGACCTTTTGTATCTCACGCCGTCGCATCAGTTCCCGTCAGGGGCAGTCCTTTCGGCAGGGAAACGTATGCAGCTTCTCAACTGGGCGCAGGAGACCGGCAGCTATATCCTGGAAGATGACTACGACAGTGAACTCAGATACTATACGAACCCGATCCCTTCGATGCAGTCCATGGATAATGGGGGACGCATCATTTATACGGGAACCTTCTCTAAGTCCCTGTCCCCGGGAATGCGGTTGGCCTATATCGTATTCCCGCCTGATCTGATGCAGAGGTACCACGATTTTTACTACAGATACAATGGGCAGGTAAATATCATCCTGCAGCAGACCCTCGCAGTCTACATCGAGAAGGGATATTTCGAGCAGCAGGTGAACAGGATACGTACCGCATACAGACGAAAAATGCGCGCGCTGATCACCGCTCTGGAGGACGTTTTCGGAGAAGATGTGCGCATACAGGGCGGAAAGGCGGGGATGCATCTGCTCGTGGAGTTTTTTCTGCAGCAGTCGGGGGAGTTTCTCACACAGGAGGAACTGATCGACAGGGCTTCGGACTGTGGTATCCGTTTATATTCCACCAGACCGCTATACTGGGATCAGAAACTCTGCCCGCCGCAGCAGGTGCTGATGGGCATCTCCACAATCCCGGAAGACAAGATGCATGAGATCTGTCTCAGGCTCAGGAAGGCCTTCCGGTGACCGGGCGGCAGGAAGTGGCATCTGTATGCCATGACAAACTTTCCCTATCGTCAAATCCTGCGTTACATGGTAAAATCAAGAAGTAAGAGAAAGGTGGTCATAATATGGTTTCATATCTTATGTTCCTGGCACTGATACCGGGAATCCTTATACTCATATTCGTTTACCGCAAGGACAAAGTCGAGAGCGAGCCGATGAGGCTCATGGTGAAACTGCTTATTTTCGGCGCTCTTTCATGTCTTCCTGCCATGTTTCTTGAGCTTCGGATGGATGCTTTCATACCGACGAGTCCTAAGATAGCCTATGCGGCAGGCAACGCATTTTTGTCGGCGGCTCTTTGCGAGGAAATCTCGAAGTTCGGGCTGCTGTTTCTCGGATCGTGGCGCAGCAGGGCCTTCGACTACCGGTTCGACGGTATCGTTTACGGCGTAACCGTCGCTGTGGGATTCGCACTGCTGGAGAACGTACTGTATGTGATGGACGGCGGCGTTTATGTAGCCCTGATGAGAGGCGTTCTGGCAGTTCCGCTCCACGCTTTCTGCGGTGCATTCATGGGAATGTTCTACGGAGCCATGAAGAGATATCAGGTGGAAGGCAAAGGCGGTCAGATGTTCGGGGCATTCCTCGGAGCACTTCTCGTACCGATGATGATCCACGGGATCTATGATACCCTGGCCTTCATGGGCGACAACATCTGCACATTCCTTCTTCTGGCATTCGTTCTGTTCATGTACATCGTTGCCATCAAGATGATCAACAGATTCTCAAGAGAAGACTGGCATGCAGGCTTCTATTCTTCAGGCGTAGATCCTCGTGTGAGCCAGCAGCAGACAGATAACAGCAAGTATTACAGACCTACAGAAGATGATTTCCATCTCTATCATAAGAACGAGCAGAAACCGGCAAGCGTCATGCAGCGTTGTCCGCACTGCAGGGGAGCTCTGATGCTTCCAAGCGGTGTAGGAAGGGTGCGAGTCACTTGTCCGCACTGCGGGAACAAATACGAAACGACTGTGTGACAGACAGGGAGGTAGCCGATGGGACTCTTTGGAAATAAGAAAGAAAAGCCTCGTCCGGTTTGTCCAATATGCGGGGCGGAGATCAAGTTCTTCAGCAGCAGTATCATTGCTGACGGGACCATATGCGACGAATGCGTAGAATCCATACGACCTCTCTACGAGAAGGAAGTCGTGTGCAGCAAGATTCGCGACAGCGTTACGGGGCAGGTTTCCTACGATTTCAGCGGGCAGTATCACAGCACCAACCGGTTCCAGTTCGCGTCCAACAGAGAGCGTGATCCTATCCTCGATCTGACCGTAGATGAGGTGAAGGAAGCACAGCAGATCCTGGAAGCCTATAACAAGTGGGTCCACGACGAATACGACGGGGCAGAGCCGGATCATTCGAAGGAGAGCAGCCCCGAAAACAACGATGTGGCAGGGAAAGTGACGGCTATCATGAAGATCCGTGACAGCGAACTGCTCATGCTCAGACCTCTCGATGTGGGCCTCAAGCGCGCCAAGTTACTGAAGGGCAAAACATGCGCGAGAGGTTATGTCGGAGAAGGGGAATTCGCAAAGGGCGACCGTGCGATCCTCATAAGCGGCGGAAAAGAGCACGAGATCGAGCTCATAGATGTCTACAAAGGCAGTCTCCACGACACTACGGCCCATCTGATCGCCGCAGGCATGCAAAAGAACATCGCCTCCAAAGGCGACCTGGCGTACCTGATATTCGATGGGGGAGAAGCCCTGGCCATGGCAGAAGATCTGATCATCAAGAGATAAAAAAAGACCTCGCGTCAAACGCAAGGTTTCCTTATACAGAAATGAAGCGGGTATCACGACCCGCTTTTGTTTTGCTTTTCTTCGAGTTTTCGGATGATCCCCTGATAGACGCTCCGGGTGATAGGGTATTTCCACAGTGCGATGCAGGACAGGATGAGAAAGAAGGCCGGCACGAAGGTGACGCAGTGCTGTATCCAGATCTGTGCTGTCTCTGACTGTGCCGGAGCCTGTCCATTGAAGCCGGCAAGCTGCAGGATGATGCCTAGGATCTGCGTCCCTACGCCTGTGGAGATGAATTCCACCAGACCCTGGACCGATACGATGGTGCCCTGACGCAGCTGCCCCGTCTCCAGCTGATCGTATTCGCACACGTCATAGATTATGGCTGGCATGACCTGCCAGTAGACTACCGTGGATACTCCCATGAAAAACACGTAGATATAGAGCACCGTGCCGTCTGCGATGCCTGTGAGGCCGAATATGGAGATGATGATGGCGCAGAGGAACTGTACCATCATCAGACACATCCTCTTGTCCGTGATCCTGCAGAGCCAATTGATCAGCGGGATGATGACGATCCCTGCTGCGCACCGCAAAAAGAGCAGGGCTGAGATCTCATCGGCAGACTTCGTCAGATTGAAGGTCAGAAAATATATGATATCCGAAATGAGGATGGAATAGGCAATGAGAAAGAAAAGGCTCGAAAACAGCAGCGGCTTGATGGGCCCCAGTTTCAGCACGTCCCAGTACTGAAGGAGCATATTCTTCACGCTGATGGACGGCGCTTCTATGATGCGGGTAGTCTGTGGTTTGTCGTACTTTCTCGCAGTCAGGACCGTTACCAGAACGCATGCAGAGGAGAGAAGTCCCAATGATGCCGCTGTGATCATCCAGGCCATGGACGGGGAAAAGCCGTGGGCCTGAAGTGCACCGACCATGGAAGAAGGGACCACCATGGCAAGGAGCGAGCCCGTCATCTCAAAAACTGCAGAATAGGAACGCAGCTTCGTACGCTCCTGATAATCCTGGGTGAACTCCGCCCCCATGGCGAACCATGGCACAAAAAACCCCGTATAGGACATATAGAACAGTATCACCATGAATACGTAGTAGACGATCTTGATGAGCATCGGTGCGCCGATGGCAGTAAAGAGAAGAGTCGCAGCAAAGAAGATCGTGATCCCAAAGACCACCATGAACGGGACTCTCCGTCCCCATCTGGTGCGGACATTATCGGAGATATACCCCATGATCCCGTTGAAAAAAGCCGCCGAGATCGATCCAATCGCCACGATGGCTCCTGCAGCAGCAGGGCGTATATCGGCTACCGTCGTAAGGAAAAACAGGAGGAATGTGGAGACAAGCGAATAGACGACTGCATCGCCAAGAGCAGCCGGTCCGTATCCTATCATGTCCCTCATGGAAAGCTTTTTCATATCTTTTCCTCCGCAAAGTATTTTACTACACTAATACGGTATAGATAAAGAGAAATAATGATGGTACAATAACTTTCGAGGTGCTTTATGAGTATAGACAGATATAAGATAAAAAAAGGGTTCCGAGCCTACACGGAACGGTACGATATAAAGGATGAGAAGATACGTCTGAAGGTGGTGCACACCGAGAAGGTGGCGGCCATCGCTGAGAGGATCGCGTCATCCCTTTGCGAAAGCCAGGAGGACATCGATCTTGCCTGGGCAGCGGGGATGCTCCACGACATCGGAAGGTTCGAACAGGTGAAGCGCTACGGCACATTCAAGGACGCTCTTTCGGTGGATCATGCAAAGTTTGGCGCAGATCTGCTGTTCTGCGAGGGGCTCATCGATGAGTTCGGGGCAGACACCATGGAGAAGGAAGAGTTCTGGATCCTGGAGACGTCTATCCGGCAGCACAACCGCTACAGAGTGGACGCAGAGCTGGATGAGAGGACGCGCATGTTTTGCGACATCCTGCGGGATGCAGACAAGATCGATATCATCCGCGTGAACATCGACAGCACGCCGGAGGCGATCTACGGGGTCACCGGTACCGAGCTGCGATGCAGCAGCATCACACCTGCCGTCATGGATAATTTCAGGCAGCAGACCTGCGTATCCAGGGACGTAAGGGTCACCCCTGCAGACATGTTTATTGGACACATATCACTCGTGTTCGAGCTGGTGTATCCTGAGAGCATCAGGATACTGAAGGAACAGGGATATATAGACGAGCTTCTGGGATTTACTTCAAAGAACCCTGAGACGGCCGAAACGTTCAAAGAGATCAATACGTTGGTGAGAGAGTATCTCGCCGGAAGGGAGAAAGAAAATGTCTGAGCTGGACGCAAAAAAACAGGCAGAACTTGACGAGGCTAATCAGTATTTTGGGGAAGATAGATTCGCGACACAGGCGGCAGGCGCCACCATCGATAAGGTGGGGGACAAGTACGCACGTTGCAGCCTGAAACTGGGCGATGTGCACCGAAACGCGCTGGGCGCTGTCATGGGCGGCGTGATGTATACGCTGGCGGACTTTTGCTTCGCAGTAGCATCGAATTTCCATCAGGGGCCGGCTGTGACGGTAGTGAGCCAGATCAGTTTCCTGGGGCAGCCAAAAGGAGAGATGCTCTTTGCGGAGAGCAGGCTCATCAAGGATGGGCGCAGGAACTGTTTCTTTGAAGTTGAAGTAAGAGACGAGACGGGCAAAGCATGTGCGGTGGTAAGTTTCAACGGCGCTCGTCTGGCGGAGGGATCCGGTAAGTGATAGGTACATTCGTAAACGTGGGGACCATCCTGGTGGGAAGTCTCATCGGCGGTCTTTTCAAAAAAGTATTAAAGGAGGAGCACACGAACTGCTTGTTCGCGGCCATGGGGCTTGCGGCCTGTGGTCTGGGGATCAATGCGGTGGTGCAGAACATGCCGGACAGCAAGTATCCGGTGCTCTTTATCGTGAGTCTTGCGGCGGGAAGTCTCATCGGGACGCTGCTCCGTCTGGATGAGCGCGTGAACTCCGTCAAGATCGGCAGCGGGGACAAGAACCTGATGCAAGGTCTCGTGGCAGGATCTCTGATCTTTTGTGTGGGGACACTGTCGATCCTGGGTCCTGTGCAGAGCGCTCTCTACGGCGATCACACGTATCTGTTCACCAATGCGACGCTGGATCTTGTGACGGCCATGGTCTTCGCATCCACCTACGGCATCGGTATGATGGCAGCCGCAGGCATCCTGTTTCTCTGGCAGGGCGGCATCTACGGACTTACGATGCTCCTCGGGGATTTCATTACGGAGACGATGATGACGGAACTGGGAACCGTGGGAGGATTCCTGATCCTGGCATCCGGCATCAGCATCCTGGGGCTCAAAGACATGAAGACTCTGAACATGCTGCCGGCTCTGTTTATCCCGATCATCTTCTGCATGTTCATCTAAGGAGGAAATATGGGAAGCACACTTGATTTTCTTATGGACCACGCTGACAGCGGGTCCGTTTCCTTTCATATGCCGGGGCACAAAGGCGCCGCGTTTTACCGCATGCACGGCTACGGGGATTTCGCACATCGCCTGATCGACTGCGATGTCACGGAGATCTCGGGAGCAGATAATCTGTTCCATGCAGACGGCATTTTAAAGGAAATCGCAGATAAATACGCGAAGATCTACGGAGCGAAGCGCTCGTTCCTTCTTGTGAACGGCACAAGCTGCGGGATCATCGCAGGAATACTGGCTTCCGTGCCCCGCGGAGGCAAAATCATCATGGCGAGAAACAGCCACAAGTCCGTTTATAACGCTCTTCGGTTAGGTGACATAAAACCTGTTTATGTATATCCATCTGTGATGGAGAACGTTGGCATATCCGGACCCGTCGCAGCCTCCGATATCGCGGATGCTTTGGAAGAAAACCCGGATGCTTCCGCTGTGATCCTGCCGAATCCAGATTATTACGGGATCTGCAGCGATCTTACCGCCATCGCAAAGGTGGTGCACGAGCATGGCAAGGTGCTGATCGTGGACCAGGCCCACGGTGCACATCTTAAGATGATGGAATCCTGCGGCGAACTGCCTCTCTCTGCGGAGACTGCAGGGGCCGATATCGTCATCGGCAGTACCCACAAAACACTTGCATCCCTCACCCAGAGCGCGGTGATGAATCTCTGCTCGGACCGGGTAGATGAGGCGCTGATAGAAGACAAACTGCAGATGATCGAAAGCTCCAGCCCGTCGTATATCCTGATGGCTTCCCTGGATGTGAATGCAGATATCATTATAAAAAAGGGCGCAGATCTGTTCAAAGAGTGGGCGCAGAATGTGGACTGGTTTTATTCGAGATGCGGCGGCTGGCTGATGGAAAGGTCGGCCTTTCTCGACCATACGAAGCTGAACATCGATGCATCGAAGCTCGGGTGTACAGGAGATGAGCTTGCCGGATCGCTCATGGAGAGGGAGATCTATCCGGAGCTTTGGACAGGGAACATCCTGATGTGCATGACCGGGATCGGAACGACAAGAGAACATCTTGAGAAACTGGCTGAGGTACTGGAAGAGATCGCGGAGCGCAATGATTCGGAAACGGTGAACGAAGCTTCCGTTGAAAATGCACTGCCTGCTTCGGCTGAAAACGCACTGCCGGCTTCAGCTGAGGGAGAACTCTGGGCAAAGCGCCGTGAGACCTTTGCAGCTGCGGGGCATGAAGAGATCCGTTCGCTCGAAGAGAGCACGGGGATGCTTTGCGCGGAAAACATCGTGCCGTATCCGCCGGGGATCCCGATCATTTGCAGAGGGGAGAAGATCGATTCGGAGGATGTGTCATTCCTGAAGACCCTTTTGGAGCGGGGCCATGACGTGTTGGGGATCAGAGATGGGAAGGTGCGCTGTTGTAAGCCTTTATAGAGGAAGCAGCATCTTGACAATTAGCCTTCTTATGGATTCGGTGGTGGCAAGGTCGCTTTCGAACGAGAACGTGAATTCCGAATCCAACACGGGTCTTCCCGGCAGTTCATATATCTCGAATGCATGATAGTCATTCAGACGCTGCAAAGAATTGTCCGCATAGTTTTCGATCTGGAACGCTCCAAAATGTTCATGTACCGTGATGCCACCCAAAAGATTCGGCAGTTTGAAGTCTGCGAAGTAGGTCCCATGGTACGGTGTAGTTCCCGGAACTTTGCTGTATATCCTCACGATATCGTCGTGCCGGTAGGGCAGGCCGATGGACTCGATGGAGCTTGCAATCTTGGCTTCTGATTTGGAGCGTAGCATCTTCCCTCCGGAGGA
>CAMNNV010000023.1 GCA_946546075.1 uncultured Bacillota bacterium
GGCCAGGACCGGATCAAACAGGTTGTCCTGTTCTACCTTGAGGAGCCTCTCATAGGATTCAGGATCCCATTCTTCTCCCAGTGATACCGCTTCCGCATGACGATCCCGATACAGCTGTACACAAGCATCATCTTTTCGTGCAGGATCTTGTCCAGGTCACGGTCGAGCTGCTTAAGGCTGGCCATCGTTCCACCCCCTCAGATATTCCATCTGCTCCTGGTCCTCCAGCTCTTGGTCCCAGTCATCTCCAGGCAGAAGCAGGATCCCAATGATCACGCCCGCTGCCGCCAACATTGCCGCAAAAGCAAACAGCGCTATGGCGCTCATCAAAATATACTTCAGCATCCCTTTTCCTCCATCTTCCTGATCATCTCCTGCAGGCGCTCCATGACCTTGATCGACTCTATCCCCATGCTCAATGCTTCATAGGCCGTGTCTGTCAAGACAGGGTCCCACGGCCCCGGATTCCTGAGCCTTTCCAGTTGGTCGATCGCCTCTTCAGGTCTTATCATCCTTGTCCTCCTCCAGATCTACTCGTCTATAGCTACAGGTCTTAAGCAGCCCCTTCTTGTATTTCCCAGCTGAAGATTTGATCGTGTTGGCAGACTTGCCCGTTATCCTTGCCAGCTCCTCAGCTGAGTTAGCTACGGCCAGAGGCAGCTCGTACTCGTCTCTGGTGACGAGCATCCATATCGTCTTACTCATCACCAGCGAAGAAGGTGTTCCAGACCACTGAACACACCATCCCATTAATCCAGACAGAAGGCTCCAGCCAAATTGGGAAACCTATCTCCTCTTCTGGCTGGTCAATGGCAGCTTTAACAACGGCGGTGCCTGCAGCGATGTAAGCCGCTAGGCAAAACAGCAGAATCTTTATGATCATGTTTTCCTCCTTTGATCTTGACCATCCTGTATGTCATCCAGTCATATCCATCCCCATCCCATGACCTGGCCACCGACTCTTTATCGATGTACCAGCCTTCCGGAGCCTTCGGTTCCTTCCGGAATGTGGAAGCTCCCACGATCTCTTTCCTGATCTTCGGCAACCTAAGGTTCCTTGACCTCGAATAGCCCTGCTTCATGATGCAGTCTCCCTTGCCTGCGGTCTTCAGGAGATAGGATGCCAGCTTCGCGTAGTCCCCATTCGTGTTCAGCGGCGAACAGTGGACTGTGGATCCTTTCTTCCCAGGCTCCGGATCCGGATATACCTGGTCCCATATCTTCTGGATGATCCTCGTATCTATGTGGTTGATCACCATGTGGTGATGCCTGCTCCCCCGCGTCCCTATCTCCATGACATGGACCCACTTCATCTCCCGTCCCTGCTTCCGGTATTCCTCCCGGAGCTTCCTGACGAATCTCTGGAAGTCCTTCTTCATGTCCTCCGGATCCCTGTATGGGTCTCCTTTGCGATGGATGTACCCGAAGTTGATATGCAGATCTCCATCCTCGAAGTTCTCATTCAGGAGCCAGCGCAGCTTCCTCTCCCTCCGGATCTCGTTGGACAGCTGTTGGCGATATGACGTCGGCTTCTTCTTCTCTTTTCGGCTCCCTCCTTTCCGGTCATGGGCCCGGTCATGGTACTTGATGACCTCTATGGTATTTCCCGCGTAGACGGTCATTTTGATGTAAGCCATGGCCTGCCTCTGTCCTAAAGATAATGGTCTTATCGGGTCTCTTAAGCCGCTCTGAGCGGCCTCTAAAAATGCCCGGAGGCTTTTGCCCCCGGGATCTGATCACTTATGATTTCGGCGATTTCGGCACCTCCGGCAGCGTATCCGCTCCTCGGTCTCTGCCCGGCCTACGATGAGGTCCAGGCAGAGATATGAGACCGCTGCCACAAAGAACGGCAGGAACATCTCCGCGCCTGCGGCCTGGTAGCCTCTCATGAGCCAGGCCAGCTTATCGAAGATCGGGAAGGATGCCGCTCCCATATTGACGGCCACAAGGGCCGACCACATCCTTCTTGTCATATCTGCCTCTCTTCCTTCTGCTTGTGCTCTACCGTGACGGCCATCCCCGTCTTTGTCCGCTTCATTCTGATCCTGACGCCCCCCTCCATAGCGATGGAGATGTCCTCTATCTTTCCTATCTGGATCCCCTGGACCGCATCTGTCAGAGGCTTCACCGCATCCGGGAAGGCGTCATCACAAATGCTGAATATGATCTTCTGGGCACGTTCCGCCTGCTTCTTCCTCTTTCTGACTGTCTCAGCCATAGGACAGCCGCAGGCTTCCGTGGCCAGCCTGTCCACTATTGCCTGCTCCGCTTCCTCCGGAGCTTCCACGTTCGTCGGGTTCCCGCAGTATTTGCAGTATCCTGTTGTTAAAACCATTTACCTACTCCTGTCCCAGGCCGGAATCTTCCGGCCGAAAATGTACTCCGAGGACGCGCAGAACTGCAGCTCCCCGGTCCTCAGCATGACCCTGAAATACCTGTCACGCCACCAGTGACGCCCTTTGCTGTCCACAAGGTAATCCGTACAGATGAACCAGAAGTCGTCCTTCTTCCGGATCTGGGAGCCTATGTACTCCATCTGGAAGTAGAGCTCACCTTTCGTTTCCTTGTCGATCATCGGATAGTCCCCGAAGAATCCCTGGGCATCTGACATCCAGTCCAGATCATGATCTGTAATCTCGGTATAATCATTCGGGTCCAGGTTCATCGTCTTTCCAGTCTGCCGTAATCTTTAGAGGCCGGTCCGTGTCCACCTTGATCGGGACAGGGATCCAGTCCACCTTCTTGACGGTCTTCTGCAGCGTCACCAGCTTCTTCTTCATTTCCGCGGATGCCTTGTCCAGGTCTCCCGTCCTCCGGTCGATGTATACGACCTTCTCGTTCACTTCCCTGAGGAGCCTCCGGACGTCCAGGAGGACAGGATCTTCTCTGCCCTCCTCTTCTTTGCATCTGGTAAGGAAAGTATTGAGAACATCAATGGCGTTCTCTTCGTTCTCGCATTCAACAGGGACCGGCGTGGAATTCCCTTTAAGATAGACCACGATTCCTGTCGTCGGCCCTCCGGAGCCCTTCCAGCTCCCTACCTTCAGCCCCGCGATCTGTTCCGGATCAAAGGCCGCTCCCTTCATCTGTATCAGCATTTCGTGTCTCCATGTGATTCTTCGGGACCGCATAGCCTGGCCATACGATCTTGTAGTCCGCTTCCGACTTATAAAAGGGGCAGAATGTCTCATCACAGATCCATTCCTTCAGGGCAAAGCACCCTTTCCCTTTTGCCTCCGTCTTAGCAAACACGCAGGTTTCCTTCTGTCTCATTCCTTCCCCTTCTCCCAGGGCTTCTCCTTCAGGAATGCTACCATCTCAGTGATTGACTTCCGGCAGTCATGGTAGTGGGCTCCAGGCGTCAGGATCGCGTATCTCAGATCAGTCCCCAGATATTTGGGCCGCGGGCGCTCTTTTGAATGCCAGTCGGTCCTTGTCACCAATCTTTCCTCCACGCAAAGGAACTCCCCCGAAGGGACCTTGTACGTGTAGTAGGCGGTTTCGGTAAGCGGATCCACGTGCCAGAGATCCCATTTTTTGTAGGCGTCGATGAACTGGCGCCTCTTCTTGTCATTTGTCAGTTCATTAAGTGTCAATGCGTGCTCTCCTTCCTGCTCTTTCAGCATTTCCTTTGTCGTCATAGACGAGGCAGTATCCTCCGCCTCCTGGATAGATGACATCCACGCAGCAGGTCCCTTTTTCTTCGGCTATCACTCTCGCCTGGGCCTCTGCCAGATGAGGTTCTATGAAGGTGATAACTGCCTCGTCTATCCGGATCTTGTACAAGACCAAGATCCAGCTCCTTTCCGGCTGCCATGAGCGGTTCCTTCCACATTTCAAGCCTAATTAAGAACACATGAGCGAGTGTCATAAGTAGCTGGATATTTTCAGAGCTCCCACTCCTGCCCATGGCAGCCTTTTGTTTTATTTGAACCGGTCGCCCGGCCCAGTGCTATTTGAGTGCAACATACCAGTAGAGCCAGAGGACTCCTGATGCCGCTACGATGGCCCAGTCAATGGGCTCCATCCCCGGCATCAGATTTCCATCCTCATGCCGGCGAAGTAGATACCCGCTGCCCCTGCCAGAACAGGGACCGCTGCCAGCCATGTGCTCTCTATCATGGCCGTCCCCAGCAGGAAGGCCGTGATCGCTATCATTCCCATGATCTTCATAACATCGCTCCTTCTCTGGCAGCCTTATATACCGCCAGCGTCTCTTCCTCCGTCATGTGGAGGAACCGGCATACGGCTTCCAGCGTACAGATCGGCATGGTCCCCGGATGCTCCCGGTATTTTCTCCATGTCTGTCTGCACAGGCCTGCCGACTTTGCCAGCTGGTCCTGGCTCACATGGCGATCCTTTGCCGCCAGCGTCATCATGCGGTCAAAGGCGTCTCTCCTCTTTACGAACGTCTGCATTTTTCCACCTCCCTATCAGGCGGGCTGGTTTTCTTCCTGATCAGGCTTAGCAGCCTTGATCATGATCACAGCCTCCCCCGCTCCAAGCAGGTAGGCCCTCTGGGCCTCTGTCATGTCCGGCAGGGCCTCTTTGATCACTTCGAGGATCTTCTGCTCATCTTCGGTGAGTACTGCCATAGGCACCTCCTTTCTTGTCGTTGCGTTTCTCTGTTTCGTTGAATACATAGTAATATTCGTCGAATACTTTGTCAATAACCTTTTGTATTCTTTGTGTACTTTGCTTGTTGACCGAACTTCAGCGTGGCTGTATATTTGTCATAGGAGGAAAAGAGAAATGACCGCGAATGACAGAATCAGAGCTATCAGGCAGGCCCTCGGCCTGACAATGGAGGCGTTCGGGAATAAGCTCGGTGTAAGCCGTGCCGCTATCTCTAATGTCGAAAATGGTAATAGAGGTGTTACAAATCAGCTTTCTCTTGCTATCTGCCGAGAGTTCCATGTGAACCCTGCTTATCTGGAAGGGACTTCTGATGAGATGTTCCTGGTGATGACCAGGGAAGAAGAGATCGCGGCTTTTATGGGCGACGTCCTGAAAGATGGGCCGGACTCCTTCCGGCAGCGCTTCATCGCTATGCTTGCCGGTCTGGATCCGGATGACTGGAAGGTCCTTGAAAAGATCGTTGAGCAATTAAAAAAGGACTGAGCATTTCTGCTCAGTCCCCTTCGGTCACATCATCGCCATAATGAAGAAGTAGATGATCCTCAGCTGCTTCTCATCTGCTCTGGCCAGGAGCTCGATGATGAGATCTTTAATGATACTGTGTGTCATGTGTGCATCTTCCTTTCAGATCGCACGGCCCGGTAGCGATATGTTTATTTTAGAACATCTGTTCTTTTCTCACAATGTTGATTCTGCCGAAACATACGTTTTGTTTTTGTAGATAATTCCATCTTGAATTTTAGAGATACGTTTTTTGGGAGGTTGAAATGGCAAGAGATCACAAAGGGACTAGTGTGCTCTTTTTCCCTGATTCATACACTGTGATCGATGTTGAGTCCACTGGTTTGGATCCACAGAAGGATTCACTCATTGAAGTGGCTGCTCTCAGGATCCGCGATTTCCAAGTGACCGACTCGTTTGAATCGCTCATCAATCCCGGATTCACAATCGATTCCTTTATTTCAAATCTGACCGGAATCACCAACGATGATCTGGCCGCTGCCCCTGACGCGAAGCCTGTTCTTGATAGTCTCAGGTCCTTTATAGGTAATGATATTGTGGTGGGACATAATGTCCAGTTCGATATCAACTTCCTGTATGACAATTTCATGAAATATCTTGGCGTCCCCATGTCGAACCGGTATATAGACACCCTCCGCCACAGCAGAAAGTATTTCCCCCAGGCCCCTTCCTTCGCGCTTCCGGATCTCTGCGGATTCCTTGAAATCGCTTCGGAAGTCCACCACCGTGCCCTGGCTGACTGCTATGCTACTAATGACTTATACCGTCTCCTTGCCGATGCCTCCAAGAATCCCACCCCGAAGGAGGAAGAGCTGCTTTCTACGCTTTCCTATGATCAATCAAATCCTTTCTATGGCAAGCGTCTTGTGGTCAAAGGGATCCCGCAAGGATATACCATTCCTTTCATGGTCGCTGTATCTGAAAAATGCGGCGCCAAGCTCAGCGACGTCTTCTATAAAACCTGCGATTATGCTGTATTCAGCAAATTCACATTTAAACAGTATCAGCAGGGATCAGATAGTGAGAAATTCGTCAAGGCCAGAGAACTGGTCGAAGCTGGTACGCTTAAGGTAATCAGCGAAAAGGACTGGGCTGAAATGCTCGGCCTTCCTTTTGCCGAAAGCAGCAAAAGCAGCTATAAACCGCTGAACGCAAAAGACATCACCACTGAAAACACTGAATTTGACACAACACATCCTTTATACGGAAAGCTCTGTGTATTTACCGGTGCCTTAGAGCGAATGACCAGGCATGATGCCATGCAGGCTGTCGTTGATCTAGGAGGCCTTGTAGGTAACAGCGTCACCAAAAAGACGAACTTTCTTATCCTCGGCAATAATGATTACAACCCTCTGGTAAAGGGAAAAAGCTCTAAGCATAAAAAGGCTGAGGAGCTCAAGTTAAAAGGTCATGATATAGAAATCATTTCTGAGAATGTCTTCTATGATCTTATTTCTGAGGAATGAATAAAAAAATGGCCCGCAGGTGCTGGTAACACCCGCAGGCCGTGCGCTTCCGAAGATGCACACATCGACACAAACATAGTGTACCATCTTCGGGGCGCGTTTTCCACTTAACGCGCTATTTTTGCGCCCTTTTTTAGGAGGT
Source organism: uncultured Bacillota bacterium (assembly GCA_946546075.1). Lineage (GTDB taxonomy): Bacteria > Bacillota > Clostridia > Peptostreptococcales > Anaerovoracaceae > Lentihominibacter. The sequence goes on from CAMNNV010000023.1 coordinate 6,769, forward strand.
TCACTATGCCCAAAATTGAAAAACTGCCTTCCGGATCCTTCCGGATGCGGATCACCATCGGTACTACTAAGGAGGGGAAGGTCGTCCGGAAATCCATCACCGCCACGACCAGGAAGGAGCTGAAAGCCAAGGCCTCCCTCTACAAGGTCCAGCACCCTTCAGCCCCTGCGGATCTGACTTTCGCCAGAGCAGTTGATCTGTACATCGAATCCAGCGAGGCAACTCTGTCCCCTTCAACGATCAGAGGATACCGGAGCGTCGCCCGGAAGCTGTGTGGTCTCCCTCTGGCGTCCATGCCCCTCAATTCCATAACTAAAACCGATGTCCAACAGGCAATCGACCAGCTGAGCACTCAGACTGCTGATAAGACCCCTCCGGCGCTCAAAGGCGTAGATACCGGGAAGGATTATTCTAATGGCCGTATAAGCCCGAAATCCGTCAGAAATGCCTATGGATTGATCACCGCAGTCTTGACTCGATACGATATCGTTATCAAGGGCGTCAGGCTCCCCCAGAAGGTCCGATCCGTCATCACAGTCCCCGGAGATGATGACATGAAGCAGATCCTGGCCGCTGCCAAGGGGACCGCCCTTGAGGTCCCAATCATGCTGGCCGCCATCGGCGGCATGAGACGCGGTGAGATTTGTGCCCTCAAGATCGAGGATCTTGAAGGCAATGTCATTCATGTGTCTAAGTCCATGGTCAAAGACAAGGACGGGAGCTGGGTCGTCAAGCCTCCAAAGACCTTCGGGTCTGACCGGTACGTAGAGCTTCCTTCCTATGTTGCAGATCTGATCCGGAGCCAGGGATATATAGTCAAATGTACTCCCTCGACCTTGTCGGACAATCATGCCAGGTTCCTTGATAGACACGGCCTCCCGCACATCCGCTTTCATGACTACCGCCATCATATGGTGTCTGCCCTTCACGCCGCAGGCGTTCCGGATCATTACATCATGCAGCGCGGCGGCTGGTCTTCTGACTATACCATGAAGAATGTCTATAGGCATACCCTGGCCGACCATGAATCCGAAGCCGTCCAGGCAGCTATCACTCACTTCGAGGGCCTCCTTGGAGACGCTTAATCTTCGTGTCCATTTCGTGTCCATTTTGGTGGCAAAAAATACCACCTTCCGACTATTTCCTTTAACAATATCAGACCATCACAGACAATTTTGAAGCACAAAAAACCACGGTTCCAAGCCATTCCTAAAGAATTTGGCTTAAAACCGTGGTTTCTCTTTTTCATCGGAGTGACGGGATTCGAACCCTAATGAGTGCTCTCATTTTTGGCTTATTTCTGCGATTCCTTCCTCCCCGTGTCCATTTTCGTGTCCAATCTCTTTCATATTAAAAAAGGCGCCCCGAAGGGCGCCCATGGAAAACAGGGCCGCGGCCCAGTAATCCTCTTATCTGATCTGTGTGCCTCCAAATCCGGAAGCAGTCCTGTTGATCTGGCGCTGTACCAGGGCCAGGAGATCCCCGTATCTGGTCTGGCGGTCTTTGACCTTGCCTTCCCACACACGGAGGGCTTCTGCCACGAAATAATTCACGTAATACTTAGTCTTATCGTATAAGACTCCCAGAGCCTTCTTTCTTGTCTCTCCGGATCCGACATTCTCATATCCATATCCTTCCAGGATATAGTCTGCTGCCCATCGGCAGAACAGATCAGGATCCTTGCCCATCCGATTGACCATCTTCTGGATCTTTGCCGCGTCGACCGTCCCGAAGTCCTTGATACGCTGGGCCATCAGCCCATGGAATCCAAGCCAGACCTCGACAGCATAGTGTTCGACCCTCTTGTCATACGGGACATAGACCACATAGATCGGGGATGTAGTCCCATATCCATATCCGGAATCACACAGGACCCCTTTATGTTCCTTGTAATATGTCCAGTATCTGGCCACACTATCTCCATTCTTTTTGGTCAGATAGTTGCCATTCGTGCTGTAGACTTTTCCAGGGCCGGCGCACATGCAGACGTTGCTCCATTGCACATATGTGCATCCAGCCCTTCGCATGAAGTAAGGAAGGTCCCTGAAATATTTTCCACCCACCCAGTACACCCGGCAGTTCTGTACATTCGTATAGGTGCCTTTCGTGATCATGTATGCTGCCTTCTTCACGTTCTGGCCAGCCGCTGACAGGATGGCAGACTTAGAATAGTATCCAGCCTGACCGGAAGCATTCGGAGAGTGTGTGATGCTTTTCCCCGCTGGCAGAATCCCCTGGGCACGATAGATCACGGATACCCCTGAGCTGCATGATACCCTGCGGTTCTTGACCATGTCATCCCAGGAAGATGTGTAGTGATGTCTGCATCCTACGCTACAGACCTTTTTGTAGAACTTCTCAGCATACGTGGCCGCTGCCACTCTGTAATCCTTCATTCTTTTCCTCCCTGTGCTTCTTCCAGGCGTCTGATCCATCGCCTGTATTTCCACTGCCTGGTCTTCACGATCTGTGTGCCATCATAGATATCAGTCTGGGCCACCTCATGGAGAACCACATCAAGATCCGCGATCTCTTCCATCAGGTCCTCAATACACTTCTTTTTCGTCTTTGGAGTAGGATTCTCTCCCCTGAGAAGCCTGGACATCTTCAAGGCTGCCTTCGCAAGCTCCACTGCCTCTTCTGCCAGCTGTTCCAGAAGCGCCGGCAGTCCGATCACATCGCTGATCCGCGTCATTCACTCTCCTCATTTCTTCCTGATGTAGTCCGCCTTCACGAATCCGTATTTTGCCCCTCGATAACAAATGTAGTACCAGGCGGCTCCGGAGCTGTCTTTGACCGTGTCACATACATCAATCACCGTTCCCTTGGCAAGAGGTCCAAAAGTCTGGCACTTGGCATATGATGTCCCCGGTCCCTTACGAACATTCAGAGGATCCTTCTTTGTGTTCACGACACCTACAAAGTCCACCTTCTTGTCCGGAGTCCTGTAGGATCCGGAAGCCTCTCCCTTGAATCGGAGCACATAGGTCCATGGATAATTCCGGTAGGTCCTGACCAGGAATTCCTTTCCGGTCTGGTCTCCCGGCTTTCCGCCCCTGGCCTTACCGTATTCATTAATGGATGCCTCGACCTCCTTCCCATTCCCGCAGTACATCGCAGTATGGTGGGCCGTATTCAGGAGCACATCGCCCCTCTTTAGGCCCGATCCGGTCTTCAGGTTAATGGATCCGGTCACATCTACAAAACCGCACTTCAGGAACGCCTGGAGCATGTTTCCGGTGTATGTAGCTCCAGCGTTCTTTACAGGGACTCCATAATACTGCCAGGCAGTGATCACGGCCGAGGAGCAGTCATAGTCTCCCTTTTCTCCCCATCTGTATAACTGATCGTATCCATGGGCGGAGTCCGCTGCCGTGTCCTCCATCCACTTCGTAGCCTTCTCGATGATCTCCGCTGCCGTGTCAGCCTTCTGCTCCTTCGGCCCCATCAGGGCCCCATACAGGTAAGACATATCACATGCCCCCTTCACGCCAGGGATCTGAGCCTTGGATGTGTACTGCCAGAGGAGATATCCTCCCTTGTACGTACATTTTCCGGCATACTGAGCGACCCAACGATCTGTATCGGCCAGGAGCTGGGAGTCGATAAGGCAGTCTTTGAACCAGTACGTCGAAGCATATACCCCATAAGGGATCCCTGCCGCTTTCAGACGCATCAGGAACCGATTCAGGTACCTTGTCCTTCTTTCCTTGGTCAGCTTGTCAGCCCTTCCGGATCTGTCAGACTTCACAACCTCAGAATCCGCAAAGATCGGCAATGCCAGGTCCATTCCATATGTCTTCACGGCCCTTGCCACGAAATCGCCTTCTTCATCCGCCTCCGCGTCCGTAATCGCACAGGGGAAGTAGTATCCGGCATAAGGGATCCCGTGCTGCTTACAGGCATTCAGGAATGTCGTGAACATCTCGTCATAGACGATCTTCCCCGTCGTGCAGCCTCTGTATCCAATCCGGATTATGACCGCATCGACATTCTCTTTGACTTTCTGCCAGGAAGTGATCGTGTTGTAGTAACTCACATCAAGTACCTTAAGCATATGATCCTCCTAAAAAAGAGCCACCGCACTTCTGTGCAGCAGCTCCTTGCTATCATTTATCCTTATCTTCCTTGTCCAGGATCTTTCCCGTATTTATCTGGTCCTGGATTTCTGCCGTTTTGGTCGTGATGAAATCCGGTATAGGGATCCCCGCTGCCTTCAGGTTCTCAAGAATGCTTAATGATTCCATGAAGACTACATATAATGAGACCGCTGCCGCCACTGAAATAGGCAGCTCCAGGGCAATGCAAACGATAAAAGTCAGAATGATGGCTCCCAGTTCCCCCAGCTTTCGATAGAGGCCTTTCCGCATAATACTTGACCGCTTTGTGTTATTTATCTGTGCCTGAATGAATCCGGTAATCACATCTCCCGCAGCCATGATGGCAGGCAAGAGAATGATCCAGTAGTTATGCGAATAGTGAAGCTCAGTTATCATGGCGTTCATTTTTTTCCTTTCTATGTCAGCTTGTGGTCGCTAGTGTTGATGCTGTCCCCGGCAAGGGGTACATAAGTGTTCCCGTCTGTATCGCCTCGCACCATGGTAATGCGAGTCCCTTCTATCTTGACCATTTGTGAGCCTCCTTATGTCTGCGTCAGCGGAAGATCAAACTCCGCAAGGGCCTCGTTATCATTCCACGCCCATATGCGGAGCAGTCCGTTCTGCCGGTCAACGATTCCGAAGCATGACGCCGTGTTATGTACGATAGCGTCTGCGATATAGCACAGGACCCCATCAAGGTATCCGTACATCTCAAGGTGCATATGACCGCTCAGACAGCAAAGGAGGTCATGCTTCATGTTCCGGAAGTCATACGCATGGGATACGCCGTCTGCGTCTGTGATGCTCCCATTTGACTTCGCTTTCCTTGCCCCAAGCAGGGTGCGGATGGCTGGTGCGCCTCCGGGGTTGTACCCTGTCCTTGCCGTCCCATCTCTGTACAGCAACTCTGACGCTACTGCGTAAGGATACCAATGCTGGAGGAAGACTATGTCAAAGTCATCCTTTGACAACTCAGCTATGACCGCTTCGCAGAAGGAGCCGGTTAGGGATTGGTTCTGCATGACGCTACCATTCATCCAGTAATTGTCGGACGCTACGAATTTGACATTGTGCAGGCCATCGACAACAACATAAGTATCGCTGTTGGCATCTATAACAGTCCGTGGATATGTCGAAAAGAAGGTCTTCTTGATGATGTACGGTGTCGGCATATCCGGATCATCACCTGTCTGAAGCATGAATTCGTGGTTTCCGGGCGTGCTGATGTAATTCTTTATCAGCTTTGTTTTTGACTCGATTGAAGCAAACTGCTCCCAATTTGTGGCGCTGACCGTATCCCCAAGATTTAGGTTGGCAAATTCCATCCCATCCTTGTCAAGGTTGTTTGCCCACCTGTTCCACTCGACTAGGCCGTTATGCTGGTCTGTCGAAATGAAAAAAGGTATAGCTGAGTTGTCCAGCGTCTTGTAAACCTCGAGCATCGCTTCATATTGAGCCTCTCCATTGGTCAGATAGTTGGCGCTGGATACGTTGTGCCCAAGGGTCTGCCCCGGCACCGACCCAATACTTATATCCCCAGAAGCCACAAGGCTCATGAACGCCGACTTGATAGCTGTGGCATCTGTTCCGATGACGTTGCCGCCAAGATCGTATAGGCTCATATCATCCCCTCCTTATTCCTGCAAGATGACATACGGGAATCCCGGAGTCGCACCGTATGTGAACGAAATCCTCATGTATGTGGCATTGGACGGAATGGAAAATTCGTCCGTGGTCACAGCACCCGGGGTTGACAGATACGTCTTATTCGCATCGTAGAAGGACGGGAAACATCTTCCGACCGGCCATATCTTAACTGAGGAAAAACCATAGCAGAAGGCGAACCCGCTTGCGTAGCTGTCTGCGCTACTACTTTCTCTTCCGGTCGCACTTGCAACAGATAGGCCATGCGTGATTTCAAGCTGATACTTCTGACCAGCTGTCGGAGCGGTATCGCTTCCAAGGACGGGCAGGTCTCTCGGTATCGCCGTGCTGTTCGTCTGACTTGTCTGCTTCTTCATCCTGAAGAAATTGACCCTGTCCCCGTTAACGATCTTCTTACAGAACAGGTTGTCGGAGTCCTTGTTACCAACTCTTCCGATATAATTTTTGGCATCATCATAATAGAAGATTCCATGCGACTCGTAGATGCCTGTAGCCTCGATATAGTTAAGCCCCTCGCACGGCAGGAATTGGCTGACCGCCATGCCAGACGCATCCGTTTCGGCTCCGGTAGATG
>CAMNNV010000024.1 GCA_946546075.1 uncultured Bacillota bacterium
GGACTTGCGAAGGTCTGCCAGTTTGTCAGATCTGGATCTTCCCGCCTGCGCATCGTCCAGGAGCCATACAGGCGCACATGGAAGGGGAGGTCTGTCTTCCCAGAACTCCTCTGCAAGGTCTTCCTCGGCTTTGAATCGTATGCCCTTTTGTGAAAGGGCTTTCCGGAGCTTTTCGCCGCTTGAAAAACTGATGGTGCGCCCATCGTAGCCCAGAACATCGCCGGCCTTTGCAAGATCGGATACGAGCCCTTCGATGGATGGCACCCCCGGCTGGCCGTCGCGCATGAGGGCGATGCCGCTGTCTTCCAGCTGCTGCTCAGCCTGGATGTAGTAACGTCCGTCGGTCCAGAGAGTAGCGCAATTTTTGCTCACCAAAAGTGTGCCGGCAGATCCCGTGAACCCGCTGACGTATTCCCTGAACTTGAAGTGACTGCTCACGTACTCGGAACCGTGATGGTCCGCAGTAAAAATGAGATAATGGCTTATGCCATGATCCCTCATGAGCCTGCGCAGTCTGTCTACGCGTTCTCTATTGATTTTCATACAACCATTCCTTTTCTTTTTCCCTAACCAAAGTATATCATAAGATGATATAATAGCCATATTACGGAGGGAACAAAATGGCAAAATTCAACGAAAATAATCTATACGGACTGATCTACAACATGTGCAAGAACATGAGCGAGAATGCGACCATCAAGCTGACGGAGAAAAAACCGAAGATGGTCTATTACAAGTACATGTACGACTGCCTCAACATGGGGTATCTGTCGGTAAGTATGGCGAACACTTTGAAGCTGGCAAATCCGGACAAAGAAGAGCTCATCGATGAAGCCAAGGCGAAGGCGCAGGAACTGCTGGTGCAGGTCTTCCTGGATACGGATGCTGCAGGCAAGAAGATGGCCGAGTATGACGATGGCGCTCAGTACGATTTCGAGGGCAAGTCGGCGAAGGATTCACCGTACCTCGACCGGTTTGACAACGAGGTGCTGGCGGAAGTGATCGTTTTGAGCGGGGAGTATTCGGAGCAGGAGATCGTAGATGCAACAGGTGAGGTTCTTCGTGAGCTGGCAGCGGAGATCGATGAGGCGATCGAAGGTATCGAGATCGAGTGATCGGGAAGGAAATGCATGAGCTATTTAGGACAGGAGATAGGTAAGCTGGGATTCGGGCTCATGAGGCTGCCCGCAGAACGTCGGCATTTCAGGCACCATGGAAGCCCTGAACTCCTACATCCTTTACGACAGCGTAGATGTCGCAAAACACGATGAGGGCTGGCTGGTGCGCGGGCACGGCTACCAGCATCCGACAGAGTGCATCAAGTGCGGAGCATGCGAAGAGGCCTGCCCGCAGTCCATCGACATCATCCATCAGCTGGAGCGATTCGTGGATGCTGTGATGCCCGAAAAGAAAAACGCATAGATCACATAATAAAGAGGGGGTGTCGGTTGACGGCCCCGTCAGTCTGTAGACAAAGGCCCGTGTCGAGCTTAGCTCGACGCGGGCTTATTTTCATGCAGTAAGAATCTTTTCCCAGTATTTGACTTTTGTTGGAAGTCTGATCGCCTGTTTTACGTGGGGAGGCGATTTCGGGATAACGCTGACAAAATGTTACTGTTTACGCCTTTTCAAGGTCGCTTTCCACATCTGACAGAGCCTTCTCGCGGGATCTCGGATACGTAAATCTCTGGAACCGTTGGAAATAAGAACCTTAGGTATCCGTACAGCTGCCTGATTTCCTTCTCGTACCAGTTCTTTGTAAATGGGGTGATATGATTGTATAAATATTGTTAGGCTATTTACATAATTGTAATATCATAGGACCATCCGAAGGAGATATGATGAGGTGTTGGATACCTAAGGGTGTTTATTCCAATGCCTTCAGAGATTCAGGTATCCGACAGCGAGTGAAAAGAGCAGGCATCCGCAGGATGGAAGCGGACAATACCGACAGCAGGTGATAACAGCGTCATCTTTTGCACATTGCCAAAATGACTTGCTTTCAGAACAATAACGTGCACTTAAAAAAGCCCGCATTGGGCTTTGCTCGAGCGGACCTTTGTTTATAACGTAGGAAATTTCGTTCACGAAATTGACGGAGTTTCAAAGAAATCCACCTATGAGTAATAATCGGCGTAGCCGACTTGTCTACAGTCTACGAGGTCGTTTGTGTGGCCTCGTTTTTAAAGTTACACGAATAACACGACCACCGGAAGTGTCACGATCGTTACGAGGGTCGTGAGGGCGAAGGCTTTGGCGCAGACGGAGCTGTCCATGCCGTACTCCTCAGGAACGATGACCGTCATGGCACCGTTTGGCATTCCGAACATCAAAACCATGATACCTGCGAGGGTCGGCTCCGGATGGATGAACGGCACCTTTGTGAGAATGAGGGCCGCGCAGATCGGAATCAGGAGCATGCTGATGATGGTGTAGGCGTAGAGGCGTGCATCGGTGAACACCTCTTTGAGGTTCGTATGAGCCAGAGCAAAACCCGTAACGAGCATGCTTAGAGGGACGCAGGCATCCGCCAGATATCCGATGAAATCAACGCCTATGGCCGGGAGCTGGATCCTGGAGAGGAAGAAGAACAGAGCAGCCACGCATGCCATCATGCCGGGGTTGATCATCTGCCGGAACTCGAACTTGCTCCCTGCGTACATGTGCTTCCGGAACATCTGAAGGCCCATGGAGTAAAACAGCAGGTTGTACATGAGAATATAGAGGGCAACGAAGAAAGTCGCGCCCTGACCGTACATGGATGCGGTGAGTGGGATTCCCATGAAGCCCATATTCGTGAAGATGAACATGATCCTGTAAAGGATGCGGTGATCTTTCGGAACGCGAAGGGCTCTCGTCAGAAGAGGGCTGATCAGGATCATGATCCCAAAGAGGAGCACGACGTGAAGGGAGCCCAGGAGCACCATGTTTCCCGACGGTCTTTCGGTGGCACCGGCGATGGTGCTGATGATGAGCGCCGGGTTGAACACATTGACGATGAGCTTCGAGATCTCTGCAGATCCTCTGTCCGATACCCAGTGGCGTTTATAGGAAATGTACCCTACCAGTACGAACGAGAAGAGTACGATGAGTTTTAATAATATGGTGATACTGTGTTCCAATTCAATATCCTCCGTAACGATCTTTGCTCGTACAGTATACGACAGCCATAAAGCGCCTGCAACACGAAAAAATACGTGTTTTTTTGGACAAATCATGCGTATAGTTGTATGATAACAATTGCGAGACAAAATAATGAAAGGACGTAAACGAAATGCCTGATCTTAAAATAGTAGATAAACCGGAAGAATCAGAAGAAAACCTCCAGTGGAAGGTGAACGAAGATGTGATGACGGACATCGTGGGAAGACTCCACGAGGGAGGAGCCATCAAAGAACCGCAGATGAAATTCCTCTTCGATGACCGCGGCATCGTGGACACTTTGTACGATGCGCATATGAGGGAGGAGCAGGTGCAGATCCTGAAGCAGGCGAAGCCGGATACTTTCCTGATGGTCATGGCCGTGCACGGTATGGGAGCCGGCATGATGACGATTTTCAAGCAGAAGCAGATGGGAAAGACCCTCGGTCATTTCACAGACGAAGAAGTAAACGATCTGAACGATCTTTTTAAGGCATATGATGCATATCAGCTGGCTTGCGAGACTATGGACGCCAAGCCGGGTTCCGACAAGAAAAAGTATCTCGATACCGTAGCAAACCAGGGCGTTTTCCTGGCGAAGCGCACGGCTGGCGAGAGGATCTTTGACGAGGAGATCCTGAGAGGATTCGTAGGGACCATGTTCAATCTGGGAGTGACGATCGCTCTCGGTTAGGAGTAGGAAATGGAATACTGGGATATTTACGATAAAAACAAGAAGCCGACGGGCCGCCTGATGAAAAAGAATGACTGGTGCCTGGCAGACGACGAGTATCACCTCTCGGTGCTGGGTGTCATCGCAAGACCGGACGGCAAGTTCCTCATCACCCAAAGAGTCATGAGCAAACACTGGGCGCCGGGCTGGTGGGAAGTGCCGGGCGGCGCTGCCATGGCAGGCGAAACAGGCGAGGTGGCGGTAAGACGCGAAGTCCTCGAAGAGACGGGGCTGGATGTGTCAGGTGCCGAAGGCGGGTATGTCTTCTCCTATCACAGAGAGAACCCCGGCACCGGCGACAACTACTTCGTAGATATTTTTAAATACGTGATGGATTTTGACGAGTCAGACGTGAAGATCCAGGAAGAAGAAGCTCTCGGCTTCATGCTGGCTGACCATGCCCAGATCAAGGCGCTGGCAGAGGAGGGGATTTTCCTCCATTACGACAGCATCAAGAGAGTATTCGATTGATCCTGAAGTCATCCGACTCCATAGCGAGCTGGATCAGAAGCCTGCGCATACCGGCATCTGCCACATCTCCTTCGATGAGCAGCATGAAGGATGCGATATTGTCCTCTGAAGTGCCTGTGTGGACCAGCTGATCCAGGTCCAGACCGCAGTCGCCGATCATGCTGAGGATCGGGGCCATGGATCCGGGGACATCCGGCTTAGAAAGAGAAACGGATACGCATGTGGAATGTTCCGGCAGGTCGATGCCGCTTGTGAGCTCCTGCCAAAGGCTTGGATCTTCTTCACAGATCTTGCCGTACTGGTAGGTCCTGCTGGTCTCCATGATTTTGCGGACGACGGACAGATAGCAGCTTATGCGGTCTTCCGGGACGCCTTCCGACAGACGGCTGAGGATCTCAGCTTCGCGTTCAGGCCGGTAGATCGTCGTATTGCCGCTTTCGAGCTTGGATTCTGCTACTTTGGCAGAGCAGTCGAGACGCTTCATGAGAAGCTCACGAAGTTCGAGATCGATCGTATCGATTTCTTTTCTGATTTTATCAAGATCCATATTACACCTCACACAGAAATTTCTATTAGATTATACCACGTAGACCGGAGGAAACGATATGTCTATAGCAAAATCGAGAATGCTTTTGTACGCCATAACAGATCGCAGCTGGCTGGGAGAGAAGACTCTCGCATCGCAGGTGGAAGAAGCCTTCCGGGGCGGCGTGAGCCTTTTGCAGTACAGAGAAAAGCATCTGCAGGGGGAAGAGAAGATCCGTCAGGCAAAAGAGATCCTCGAGCTTTGCAGGAGATACGATGTGCCGCTGATCATAAACGATGACCCCGTGCTTGCAAAAGAAATCGGTGCTGACGGTGTCCACGTAGGGCAGAAGGATATGGCTGCGCAGGATGTACGAAAGATCATCGGTCCTGATATGATCCTCGGTGTGTCGGCAAGGACCGTGGAGCAGGCGCTTGCAGCGCAGGCAGCAGGAGCGGATTATCTTGGCTCCGGTGCCGTGTTCCATACGGGGACCAAAGGAGATGCTCGTGCTCTCGATCATGACGTGCTCCGCCAGATCTGTGAGGCTGTGGATATACCGGTGGTAGCCATTGGCGGTGTGACGGCAGAAAATGCGCTTCAGCTGCAGGGGACCGGGATCTCCGGGATCGCTGTCATCAGCGGGATCTTTGCTGCGGAGGATGTGAAGGAAGCGGCGGAAGAACTCAGGGTCATAGCGAAAAAAATAACGAAATAATCACATTAAACGAAATTTTCAGATAAATGTGTTGACTTTGCCTCCTGTTGGTGTTAATATAATTTCAACAAGAGGAAAGGTCCTCTTGATAAAATATAAATAAACCTGAACTTAGCAGATAAGCGATCAGGAGATGTCGAGAGTGCTGTTCGGCGAGAGGGTGACGAGAGCGAGAGAGCCGGCCCATAGAAGTAGTGTTAAGCCGGGAGCTGCCAGTGAATTGAGAGATCGTGAAGCGAAAGGAAATGGTGAATGAGATGAGGGTTTTGAGACTCGACAATTAAGGGGCCACGTTATACAGAGAATGTAGAGCGTGGTCCTTTAATTTTGTTTTTTTATTTGTTGCCAAACAGGAAAGGTTTATGACCTCTGTTGAGTTTGTTTGCGTGGAACTTGCGGCGGGGCATCTTGGCTTTGCCCAGACCTCTGTTGTAGATCTTGTAGCCCAGCTGGCTGAACCACATTTCTTTCGCCTTGCCCTTCAGCGTGTCTTCTCTTTCGGTACCGGAAACCGTTATGCCGGTGCCGTTTTTTATTGCAAGGATAAGGTCGTTGTTGCACCGGATCTCGGTATCGAACACTGTGGCTGCCATGCCGATGAACTGACTGTTGTGTGCGTCGGTACCGGCGATGCCCGGAAGTTCATATCTCTCCGCCAGCTGCTGTGCCAGATCGTTGGAAAGGGGCTTCTCGCATGTATTGAAGACTTCGATGAAATCCATGCACTGGATATTTTCTCGCGTCATGAGCTTGAAACTCATGGCAGAAGAAGACGGGATCCCGAAAGGATGTGCCAGACCCAATATGCCGCCGTGTCTGTGGACGATGCCGGCGAGCTTTCTGGCCCGCATGCCCCGGATACGAAAAACAGGAAGGTACAGTCCGTCGGGCATCACAACGAGGACATGACCTGCATCCTTCGTATCATACTCTATGCCGCATAATACGGTGAAGTCGATGTCCTTGTATTCGCTCTGCTTCTTCATCATAGCCCACCTGGCGCAGCCTCGGTAGCTGTTGTGGTCGGTGATCATGAAACCGTCATAGCCGAGCATCCTGTATTTGCTCACGTACTCGCTGATCGGTACCTTCGAGTCGAATGAGCCTTCTTTCGTGTGGCAGTGAAGATCGAATTTCAACTGCTATCCCCCCCAGTTCAAGAATTCATTACAGTATTATTATACAACTTTTTGGATAAAAAAGACGATGTTATGCAATTCATTATTGAATCGTTTCGTGCATTCTGTATGCAAAATCGCATCTCCGTAATAACCCCTGGTAGGTGTACGTATTACTACTGAGGGCGTCAAATCAACGGGGGAGAACGCATGGTCTTTTTTTGGCATATTTTTTGCGATTTGTGAGGTTGCAGTTTGGTATATGGATATGGTCTATTTGCACCATAGAAGAAGGTAAAGGAAGGAGGAAACTATGGCTTACGCAAATGACATCATTAACATTGCGGTGACGAATTTCAGAGTGGCTGACGGCGACAAAGAAACGAATCTGCGCAGGATGGTGGGTTTTGCAAACGCAGCTGCAAAGCGTGGTGCTGATATGGTTATTTTCCCGGAGATGGCGCTTACAGGATACGGTAGATATATCGACCCTGATATCCCGATGGAAGAGAAGATAGCCATGGCGGAAACAACGGAAGGAGAAGCAGCAAAGACTCTCGGCAAGGTAGCTGTAGATAAGGGTATCTACATCGTTTTCGGACTGCCTGAAAAGAAGAGTGAAGATGCTGACGTGCTCTACAATTCCGCGTTTGTTCTCGGCCCGGAAGGCTTTGTAGGCTCGTATCAGAAGATCCATCCATATGGATCTGAAAACGAATGGTGCAAGAGAGGAGAAGAGGTACCGTTCATATTCGATACGGAGTGGGGTCCTGTATCCCTTGGTATCTGCTATGACAACTACCAGTTCCCTGAACTTGCAAGATGGTGTGCATACAAAGGATCCAGACTTCATCTGAATCCGACGGCTGCAGCGCAGGAAGCACCGAATGAGAACGCGAGATATCAGTTCCTGAGATGCTACCAGCCGCACCTTGAGTACCTGGTACTTTCCAGTTCGATCTATATCGCTTCTGCGAATCTCACAGGCTGGGATCACGGCGTATATTTCGGCGGCGGAAGCTTCGTATGCGGACCGAAAACAAATGAATATTCAGAGGTCGAGGTCGTTACATATGTAGGAGACCTTGATGATTATCAGAATGGTATACACATCGGCACGATCGATCTTACCATGGCTGACAGATATCAGTTCCAGGATCACCCGGAATGGGGAGGCCCTGACTACAGACCTGAGATCTACAAGAAAATGTTTGAGGAAGAGTAAATATAAGTTTAATTAGTTAATCGGAGGTATATTATGAGCGAAAATACTAACGGCGAAGCTAGACTGGTCCGTGTCCTGGGACTCAGATCGCTTCTCTTCTATGGAATCGCTTTTATCATTCCGCTCGCATTCTTTACGACGTATGGTATCGTAACGAATGCTACGCACGGTCATGTATCCATGACTTATGTAGTTGCAACGCTCTGCATGGTATTTACGGCATATTCCTACTGCAGGATGTCAAAGGCATTCCCACAGTCAGGTTCCGTTTATGCATATGCAACGAACACATTCAATCCGTATATCGGATTTATCGCAGGCTGGACCATCGTACTTGGTTACATGTTCCTGCCAATGCTGAACTACCTGGCATCTGCTATCTTCATGGTAGTAGCACTGCCTTCCGTACCACTCTGGGTATGGGTAATCATCTTCACGATCATCGTAACAGGCATGAACCTGCTGGGTATCAAAGTTGCTGATATCTTCAACAACGTAGTAGTAGTGATCCAGCTGATTTTCCTGGTGATCCTTCTGATCATGACCATCAGATTCATCGCAGGAAACGGCCTGGCACTTGATATGAAGGCATTCTACAATTCAGAAGAATTCCACGCTATGGGCGGCGTTTCAGGTATCGCAGGCGGTGCTGCTATCGTATGCCTGGCTTACCTTGGATTTGACGGTATCGCTGCTCTTGGTGAAGAAGCTGTTAATCCTGAAAAGAACGTTCCAAAGGCTATCATGATCTGCTGCGCAGGTATCGGATGCATGTACATCGTATTTACTTATCTGCTCCAGGCTGCATGGCCAACTGCATGGAATGAGATCCAGGATATCGACGGTGGTGCTGTAGAAGTTATCGCACACGTTGCAAACCAGGGTATGGCATACTTCTTCACTGCATGCTACGTCATCGGATGTATCGCTGCATCCATCAGTGCTGTAGCATCCGCTTCAAGAGTACTGTACAACATGGGAAGAGACGGACTTCTCCCTAAGAAGTGTTTCGGTTACATCAACCCTAGATTCCACGTTCCTTCCTACAACATCCTGATCATGGGTGCTTTCGGACTTACTGCACTGTTCTTCTCACTGGAGATCGCATCATGTCTGATCAACTTCGGAGCACTCCTCGGATTCACATTCGTAAACCTGTCCGTAATCGGACATTAC
Source organism: uncultured Bacillota bacterium (assembly GCA_946546075.1). Lineage (GTDB taxonomy): Bacteria > Bacillota > Clostridia > Peptostreptococcales > Anaerovoracaceae > Lentihominibacter. The sequence goes on from CAMNNV010000024.1 coordinate 9,109, forward strand.
TTCGTGAAGAACCCTAACAAGACGGTAGGAGACTATTTCAGACACCTGCTGATCCCTCTCGTTGGTGCTGCATACACGATGTACATGCTCATCAACCTGAATGGTACTTCACTCATATACGGCGTTATCTGGCTGGCTCTCGGTATCGTATGGCTGGCAGTCGTAACAAAGGGATTCAAGAAGAGCGTAACGATGAATCTCGACGAATAATCGAAATACCTTCCTATCAACCGGACTGTATTAGAGGCCTGGCTGCAGCTGTAACAAGCTGCGCCAGGTCTCGCCCTTTTTTGGGGACTGCTGAGATTGACATAGCCCCGGTAAACTGATACCATTTTTGTAATGTTTCAGGAGGTGGAGTCGTGGAATATAAGAAAATGAGAAAGATCATAAACGTGGCAGCCGGGAAAGAACCTGCAGATCTCGTGCTCAAAGGCGCAATGGTGCTGAATGTATTCACGTCATCTTTTGAAAAAACGAATGTGGCGATATGTGAAGGCATGATAGCAGGACTTGGCAGATACGAAGGGATAGAAGAGGTGGATCTTGACGGGAAATACTTGGTGCCGGGCTTTATCGATAGCCATATGCATCCGGAATCGTCCCTCATACTGCCATCGGAATATGAGAAGGCCGTGCTGCCTCACGGAACGGCTGCTGTCGTGGCAGACCCCCATGAGATCGCAAACGTTGCAGGCCTTGATGGCATCGATTTCATGATGGACCTTACGAAAGATCTGACCCTGAAGTATTACTATACGATGCCGTCCTGCGTGCCGGCAAATGAACTGGAAGAATCGGGAGCCGTCCTCGGAAGAGAAGAGCTTCTGTCATATTACGATGACCCGGATGTTCTGGGCCTCGGAGAGGTCATGGATCCGCCGGGAGTGTTCGCAGGAGATGAGCAGATTTTAGGCAAGATCGCGGATGCTTTGGATCGCGGTAAGGCGGTGGAAGGTCACGGACCGGGCCTTGTAGGTAACCGAATCGACGCCTATACCGCTGCCGGGATACGCTCAGACCACGAGTGCATCTACGCAGAAGAAGCCATCGATAAACTCGCCCACGGGCAGTGGATCATGATACGTGAAGGCACCGCGGCAAAGAATATGGAACTTCTGATGCCGCTGTTCGAAGAGCCGTACTGGCGCAGATGTCTTCTGGTGACGGACGATATCCATCCGGAAGACCTTCTGGAGGAGGGCCATATGGACGGCATCATACGCAAAGCCGTCTCGCTGGGTGCAGATCCTCTGCGTGCTATCATGATGTGCACGTGGAATGCTGCCAGCAGGTACGGCCTTAAAGACAGGGGAGCCGTGGCGCCGGGATACAAAGCGGACCTGGTCGTCATCTCAGACCTTACGAAGATGTCTGTCGAAAGCGTCTATATCGGCGGACGCCTGGCAGCAAAGGACGGGAATGTCACAAGACCAGCCGCAGCGGAATATGAGAAAAAACCGGCGATCTGGGATTCCTTCCAGCTGGAGGAAGTCACACCGCAGTGCTTTGCATATGAACTTGCAGGGGAATCCCTGCGGGCCATCAGGATCATCAAAAAAGAACTGATCACAGAGGAAGTGATCGTTCCTTTGACCCCGGAACTTCAGGCTTCCGGCGGCATCGATACGGATCAGGATATCATCAAGATCGCAGTTCTCGAAAGGCATCACAGGACGGGTCATATCGGCCTCGGATTCCTGAATGGGTACGGACTGAAGCGGGGCGCCGTGGCATCGAGTGTTGCCCACGATGCGCACAATCTGATCGTGACGGGAACGAACGATGAGGACATGGCAGTTGCGGCAGAACGGGTGCGCCGGATGGGCGGAGGTTTCGTTCTGGCAGAAGGCGGAAACGTGATCGCAGAACTGGCACTTCCGGCAGCAGGCCTCATGAGCGAACTTCCGGTAGAAAAAGTAGCGGAGATCCTTGGGAAACTCAAAGCGGAAGCGGAGAAACTCGGCGTGCCGGAAGGCATCGACCCATTCATGACCCTCGCCTTCGTGAGCCTTCCTACCATACCGGACATGCGGATCAACGGCAAAGGCCTGATCGATGTATTAAAACATAAAATCGTTTCGGCGACACTATAAGGAGGCATCATGAAAGATCATCTTGAAGTTTTCCCGCAGTTTGAGAACGTGCGTGGATTCTTTACATATAAAGAGGCGGCGGTAGAAGGATCGCCTTTCGACAACCCGGCATTCGTGGAGTCGCTGGGGCTTGCAGATGCGGGCATCGTCTGGCCGCAGCAGGTCCACAAAGACCAGATCGCGGTGGTACGGGAGAAACCAGCGCCTTCTTTGCGCATCCCGGAAACGGACGGGCTGGTGACAGATGTGAAGGGCGTTCTGCTGACGACGGTGCATGCGGACTGCCTGCCGGTGTACTTCTATGATCCCGTC